>NZ_JBPFDQ010000048.1:0-42094 GCF_059415045.1 Ferdinandcohnia sp. SAFN-114
CCATACAGACACACCTCGTTATAGTTGATATATTTATTATAACAATCTGTGTCTACTTTTTAGTCTAGCATCAGAAGTATTTAAGGCGATGGCCAATGAAAAAATAAGTGTGGATTTCTTCAACATCACACCAAATGGTGTTGTTTATACGGTTTCGGGGGAAATGACAGCCCGTGCAGTTAATAAATTGAAAGAATTGGGTTATGAACCTCAGGTAACTGAAAAATGTGCGAAGGTTGCGACTGTTGGTGCGGGAATGAACGGCGTACCTGGAGTGACTGCTCGAATTGTTACAGCACTTTCAGAAAAAGGAATTCAAATCTTGCAATCAGCAGATAGTCTATCGACCATTTGGGTACTTGTTAAAGAATCTGAAATGAAGGAAGCCATAAACGCTCTTCATAAAGCATTCCATTTATCTGATGGACCTGTTGGAGCAGAAGTGGTAGACTTTTAAGGGGACAATTAGGGGAACCTCCGTAATGGAGGAGTCCCTTTCTTTAACATATCGTTTCATTTCATGTATAATTTTTTTAAGCAAGCCTAGGTTTTTTGGAAATAAGCCTAGCGCAATTGATGGGGGTAGGTGTAAAAGCATGATTGATTTTGGAAGAATTTCTACAGCTATGGTGACACCATTTGATAATAAAGGAAATATCGATTTCGGTAAAACAACTCAGTTGATTAATTATTTAATAAATACTGGAACTGAATCTTTGGTGGTAGCAGGGACAACTGGTGAATCTCCTACATTATCTTCCGAGGAAAAAGTAGCTCTTTTCCGTCACGTTGTAAAAGTTGTGGATGGTCGGGTTCCAGTAATAGCTGGAACAGGTAGCAATAATACGTATGCATCCATGGAGTTAACAAAAAAAGCACAAGAAGCCGGTGTTGATGCCATAATGCTTGTTGTCCCATATTACAATAAGCCAAGTCAAGAAGGACTCTATCAGCATTTTAAAACAATTGCTGAAAGTACAAAACTACCTATTATGCTTTACAATATTCCAGGTAGATCGGTTATTAATATGTCAGTAGAAACCATTATTAAATTGTCAAAGATACAAAATATCGTTGCTGTTAAAGAGGCAAGTGGAAGCCTAGAAGCAATGACTGAAATAATTGCTAATACTGATGAGAGTTTTGATTTATACAGTGGGGATGATGGAATTACATTGCCGGCTCTTTCAATTGGGGCAAAAGGTATTGTTTCTGTTGCTGCCCATGTGATTGGTAATGAAATGCAACAGATGGTTACAGCCTATTTAACAGGAAACAATACGGAAGCGGCTATACATCATCAAAAACTTTTACCAATTATGAAGGGACTATTTACTGCACCAAATCCGGTTCCGGTAAAAACAGCTCTTCAAATTAAGGGATTAGACGTCGGCTCAGTTCGTTTACCATTAGTTCCATTAAACGAACAAGAACGAATTGAATTAACAAAATTAATAGGAAAATAAAAAACGTGCTAAAAAGTCAATCAAACTGATTGGCTTTTTTCTTTCGCCCACTTTCGAGAATGAAATAGAACCATGTGTTTATACTAAATGGTAAATGGGTTGAAAGGAGAATACAATGAATAATAATCAATACATAAATGCAGATCAACCACAAGGGGATCAGGATAAAAATGAAACCAAGGGTTCATCATTAGTTGATAAGATTCAACAATTAGGACAAACTAATGTCCCTCAAATGTCAAATGACAGTAAAATACATTGCCTTACAATTGTTGGTCAAATTGAAGGTCATATTCAATTACCTCCCCAAAATAAAACAACTAAATATGAACATGTTATACCTCAAATAGTTGCGATTGAACAAAACCCAAAAATTGAAGGTTTATTAGTTATTTTAAATACAGTTGGGGGGGATGTTGAGGCAGGGCTTGCCATATCAGAAATGCTTGCATCACTCTCAAAACCAACTGTTTCAATTGTTTTAGGGGGCGGTCACTCGATAGGTGTTCCCATTGCCGTGGCGTGTGATTATTCTTTTATTGCCGAAACGGCGACGATGACAATCCATCCTGTAAGACTAACCGGTCTAGTTATCGGTGTACCTCAAACATTTGAGTACTTGGATAAAATGCAAGAGCGCGTGGTTAATTTTGTAATTGGGCACTCGCAAATAACCGAAGATAAATTCAAGGAATTGATGTTTTCAAAAGGTAATTTAACAAGGGATATTGGTACTAATGTAATAGGTTCTGATGCAGTAAAATATGGGCTAATTAATGAAATTGGTGGAATTGGACAGGCCATTAAGAAATTAAATGAGTTAATTGATGAGAGAAATGTAACTGAAGAAAGTGGGCAGATGATTCAATGATTCTATACACTATGATGCCACAAGAGCTAATTTATCCACAAACTGAAATGGAAGAAAGTAATTTTAAGTATGTTGATATTAACGGTGTTTCACTTGCCGTTAGCCAAGTTGGGAATGGTGAATACACAATTGAAAGAGTCATGAGCACCGACCCACAGCACTTTTTAGACGGAAGATACTCTCCCGGTCAAAAAATTAGATTTTAGTTTACAAACATTTTTTGCTCATTCTTGTGAAACCATTGGGTTCCACAAACCTTTCAGCTTTGGCTGAGAGGTTGTCAAAAAAGTCAATGAGTTAAAGGGCAAGCAGCTTGTCCCTGACTACATTGTCTTTTTGACAAATGGGCTAAAATGACAAAGTGTAGTATTGATCCTATCATTTCATCAATTGTCCTAAATTGGTATAATGTGCTATAATTTAACTAATTTCATCGCGTAGGCAGCCAGGTTGTGGCTGCTTCTTTCTTATTATTGATAGGTAGAGTAGGTGTAGTATGGCAAAACGAAAACGTAGACAGTCGAAGCGGAAAGATGAGTGGAAAAAAACTCTTAAATTTGAATTGCTAGGATTATTATTACTAGCTTTAGCTTGTATTGGTTTAGCAAGACTTGGCACAGTAGGAACAGGTCTTGTCTATTTATTTCGATTTTTCCTTGGGAATTGGGACATTCTTGGATTAATTGGATTATTGCTTATTTCACTGTATATCATTTGGAATCGATCTCTACCGAAAATGATTACTAGGCAATTGATTGGTGTCTACTTAATAATAAGCGCAATGCTGTTATTAAGTCATATTCCATTATTCAATTTGCAAACAAACGAAGGCAAATTTACTGACCCGAGTGTTATTAAAAATACTTGGAGCATGTTTTGGGCTGTTGTAAATGGTGATACAAGTACTACAGATTTAGGCGGAGGAATGATTGGTTCTATTCTTTTTGCAGCCTCTTATTTTTTATTTGATGAAGCGGGGACAAAAATCATTTCTGTCTTTTTAATTGTAATTGGCGGTGTACTTGTTACAGGAAAATCACTTCATGATACAATTGCGAAAATCTTAGGTCCGATTGTTACATTCATACGCAATCAGTGGATTGCATTTATGGATGACATGGTGAATTGGTTTCAGCAACGGAAGAGTCAGCCTAAAAAAGAAAAGCAGAAAAAGAATAAGGAGCCTAAAATAAAGGATACTCAAGCATCAGCAGATGATAATATCGATGATGTACCTGTTGAGATTCCTATTGAACCTATTATTTCAAACTTTGCCGATAAGGCCTATACAAAAGAACAAGTGGCTCAAACTGAAAAACATCAGCAAAAACAACTTGTTACAGAAGAAGATAGTGATGAAAAGATGCCAATCACCTTTACAGAAGGTGAATTAGAGAATGTTGATTATGAACTGCCACCCATTGAGCTGTTGCATCCACCGAAGCAGACAAGTCAAAGTGCAGAACATGAAAATATTTATGAAAATGCTAGAAAGCTAGAGAAAACATTCCATAGTTTTGGTGTAAAAGCAAAGGTTACAAAAGTCCACCTTGGTCCTGCTGTTACAAAATATGAGGTGTATCCGGATGTTGGAGTTAAAGTTAGTAAAATCGTAAATTTAAGTGATGACTTAGCCCTCGCATTAGCTGCAAAAGATATTCGGATTGAAGCGCCAATTCCTGGAAAATCTGCAGTTGGAATCGAGGTTCCTAATTCTGAAATTGCTGTAGTGTCTTTACGTGAAGTACTTGAAGATACTGAACCGCAGCGATCAGACGCTAAATTGTTAATCGGACTTGGCCGCGATATCTCAGGTGAAGCAAAATTTGCTGAACTAAACAAAATGCCTCACTTGTTAGTAGCTGGTGCAACGGGTAGTGGTAAGAGTGTTTGTATTAATGGCATAATTACCAGCGTTCTTATGAGGGCGAAACCACATGAAGTAAAAATGATGATGATTGACCCGAAAATGGTTGAGTTAAATGTCTATAATGGAATACCACATTTATTGGCTCCTGTTGTGACAGATCCTAAGAAGGCGTCACAAGCTCTAAAGAAAGTCGTAAATGAGATGGAACGAAGATATGAATTATTCTCCCATACCCATACAAGAAATATTGAAGGTTATAATGAATATATTCGTCGCCATAATAGTGAGGAAGATGCGAAACAACCAACTCTCCCATATATTATTGTTATCGTAGACGAATTAGCAGATCTTATGATGGTCGCTTCATCAGAAGTTGAAGATTCTATTACACGTCTAGCACAAATGGCACGTGCTGCTGGAATACACTTGATCATAGCAACACAAAGACCATCAGTAGATGTTATCACAGGGGTAATTAAAGCCAATATCCCTTCCCGAATTGCTTTTAGTGTATCGTCTCAAACTGACTCGAGAACCATTTTAGATATGGGTGGAGCAGAAAAACTGTTAGGGCGAGGTGATATGCTATTTTTGCCTGTTGGAGCATCAAAACCTGTACGTGTTCAGGGAGCCTTTTTATCAGATGATGAAGTCGAAGAGGTAGTTAACTTTGTAATTGCCCAGCAAAAAGCTCAATATCAAGAAGAAATGATTCCTACCGATACTGTTGAAACAACGGAAGAAGTGGATGATGAATTATATGATGATGCTGTACAGCTCGTAATTGAAATGCAAACGGCATCTGTCTCAATGTTACAGCGTAGATTTCGAGTTGGTTATACGAGAGCTGCAAGATTGATTGATGCTATGGAAGCAAGGGGTGTAGTCGGTCCTTATGAAGGTAGCAAGCCAAGAGCTGTCCTTGTTACATCAAAAAATGAAGAAGTAGGAAGTTAGTTTTATGCAGTAAAGCTTTTTTTCAAAAGCAAGCGGCATTTGACTTATTTCTAAGAAAAGAAGAGCTGTTGCTCTTCTTTTTTTCGACAAATTACGCAATTCTTATTTATTTCTTTCAGAAAAGATGATATATTTAATTTCGGATTAACATCGGTCTAACATCAGAGGTCTGATGACTATACATAAAAATGGAGGAGTAGCAGATGTCTATCAAGTTAGATAATCGACCATTGTATTTGCAAGTAATAGATCAAATCAGACTTGATATCGAAAATGGTGTTTACAAAGAAAAGGAAAAACTACCATCAGAATTTCTCTTAGCAAAGCAATTAGGAGTTAGTAGAGCAACTCTAAGAGAAGCTTTGCGAATTCTTGAAGAGGAAAATGTGATTATTAGAAGACATGGTGTAGGTACCTTTGTAAATGCGAAACCTCTGTTTAATTCAGGAATTGAGCAAATAAGTAGTATAACAGATATGATTATTCAAGCTGGAATGTCCCCTGGTACGATCTTTTTATCAAGAACGGTAAAAGAACCTACGGATAATGACATAAAGGGTTTTGGTTGTCAGGAAACTGAAGAAATTACAAAGATAGAAAGAGTACGTACAGCAAATGCTGAGCCTGTTGTGTATTGTATAGACAAAATTCTTTCGAAAAATTTACCAGCCAATTATTCACATGAGGAATCTCTCTTTGATCTATTGGAAAAAAAAGCAGGAAGAAAAATTACTTACGCGGTTACCTATATTGAGCCAATTGGGTATCACGATACAATTTCGCCAATATTAAATTGCGACCCTGAAACAGCTTTATTGTTGTTAAAACAGATGCATTACGATGAAAATGATGAACCGATCCTTTTTTCACAAAACTATTTTCGGGCTGATAAATTTTCATTCCATGTCGTGAGAAAACGTGTGTTATAAATTTGTGAATAAATGCAAAATTTAAGGAGGTGAATAAGTAATCCATTACTAAGAGAAATATAAGTTAAGGATTTGTAAAATAATAAATTTTCAGGGGGTAATTCCATGTTTAAAAAGAAGACAGGTTTTGGTCTTGCATTTCTTCTTGCAGCTGGCACATTGTTAGGTGCATGTGGAGGCGCAGATGAAGAAGGTACTGGTGCCGGTAACGGCGAAGGCGCTGACCTAAAAGTAGGTATGTCTACTGATGCAGGTTCAATCGACGATAAATCATTTAACCAAGGTACATGGGAAGGTATTTTGGCTGCTAAAGAAGAATATGGCATTCAAGAAAAGTATCTTAAACCAGCAGGCGAAACAGAAGCAGATTATCTCAAAGAAATTGGAAACTTATACGATGCAGGTTACAAATTTATTGTAACACCTGGTTTCAAATTCGAAACAGCAATCTATCAAGCACAGTCTAAATACGAAGATGCTAAATTTATTATTTTAGATGGTAACCCACATAAGGGTGACTTTGTTCCAGAAGTAGCTGACAATACAGTTGCAGTATTCTTCGCTGAGCATGAGTCTGGTTTCTTAGCTGGTGTTGCTGCTGCTTTAGAATTAAAAGAAGGAGAAGCAGGATTCATTGGTGGTATGGAAATGCCTGCTGTTCAAAAATTCAATTGGGGCTTCCAGCAGGGGTTAGCCTATGCTAATGAGAATCTAGGAACAAACCTTACAATTAAAGCGGAAAATGTTATCTACCAAGGTAGCTTTACTGATACAGCAGCAGGTGGCCAAATCGCTGCTCAAATGTATGATCGTGGAGTAAATGTTATTTTCGCAGCTGCTGGTGGTGTAGGTTTTGGTGCTATTACTGAAGCAAAAAACCGTGCTAAAGCAGGAGAAGAAGTTTGGATGTTAGGTGTAGACGTAGACCAATATGCTGATGGAGTTTATGAAGGTGAAAAATCAGTTATCTTGACTTCAGCGATGAAGAAAATTGGTAATGCCACAAAAGATTTAATCAAACAAGAGCTAGATGGAAAATTCCCAGGGGGAGAAACCATAACTTATGATGTGAAAAATGATGGTGTCGGAATTCCAGATGAAAATCCGAACCTAAGCGAAGAAACTGTTACGAAAGTTAAAGAAGTTTATGAAAAGATTAAATCTGGTGAAATTGAAGTCTCAGGTGAACAAGGTAACTTAATCAAGTAATAATTTTGCTGATAAAGAGACGGTTTCATCCGTCTCTTTTGGTATGACCTTTAATCAAGAGGAGACACATTATTTAATGATGATTGGGGACTCCTAATAAAAGGATATTTGAGTCTAAAAAAAGGTGAGTGCTACTATGGAATATGTTGTGGAAATGCTAAATATCAGGAAGGAATTTCCGGGTATTATAGCAAATGATAATATCACTCTTACTTTAAAAAAAGGGGAGATACACGCTTTACTTGGAGAAAATGGGGCGGGCAAGTCCACACTCATGGGTGTGCTATTTGGTATGTACCAGCCTGAGCAAGGAATGATTAAAGTAAATGGGAAACAGGTACACATTACCAATCCTAACGTTGCAAATCGTTTAGGTATTGGTATGGTACACCAACACTTTAAGTTAGTTGAAAATTTTACAGTTACAGAAAATATTATTCTAGGAAGTGAACCTCTAAAGAGTGGGGTTGTCCTAGATATACAAAGTGCCGCTAAACGAATTGAAGAGTTATCAAAATATTATGGACTAAATGTGGATCCACATGCAAAAATAGAAGACATTTCTGTTGGTATGCAGCAGCGTGTTGAAATCATGAAGATGCTTTTCCGTGAAGCAGATGTGCTCATTTTTGATGAGCCTACCGCTGTGTTAACGCCAAGTGAAATAGATGAATTAATGAAGATCATGAAGAACTTAATCAAAGAAGGAAAATCAATCATTATCATCACACACAAATTGAAGGAAATTAAAGCTGTAGCAGATCGATGTACAGTTATACGCCGAGGAAAATATATAGGGACAGTGGATGTAGCCCAAGCAAGCGAAGCAAGTTTAGCCGAAATGATGGTTGGTAGACATGTGTCCTTTAAAGTAGATAAAAATGAAAGTACACCAGGCGATGTGGTATTAGAAATAGATTCCCTTTCTGTTAAAAATAACCGAAAGGTCATGGGGTTAAAAAACTTTTCTTTAACAGTTAATAAAGGCGAAATCGTTGGAATAGCAGGTGTTGAAGGAAATGGTCAATCCGAACTAGTAGAAGCAATTACAGGTCTTCGAAAAGCAGAGACAGGCAAAATTCTCATGAATGGTGAGGATATTACTACTCTACCAGTTCGACAACGTATTGAAAAAGGGATTGCTCATATACCAGAAGACAGACAAAAACGTGGTCTTGTTTTGGATTATTCTCTCCAATCTAATATGGTGTTAGAGGTCTATAAAAAACCACCATTTTCAAAGCATGGTTTGTTGAAATTCTCTGCTATGAAAGAATATGCAAAAAATATTATAGAAAAATTTGATGTGCGTTCAGGAGAGGGAGAAGTATCAATTGCAAGAACCTTATCCGGTGGGAACCAACAAAAAGCGATAATTGGGAGAGAACTTGAGTTAGACCCTGATTTACTAATTGCCGTTCAGCCTACAAGGGGGCTTGATGTTGGATCAATTGAGTATATCCATAAACGATTAATTGAGCACCGTGATAAAGGAAAGGCTGTACTTTTAATCTCTTTAGAACTTGATGAAGTTTTACAGCTTTCTGATCGCATTGCCGCCGTAAATAACGGCGAACTCATTGGGATTGTTAATGCCTCTGAAACAAATGAAAATGAGGTTGGTCTCATGATGGCGGGTGTAAGTAAGGAGAGAAGTGTATGAGAAATACAATAATTTCATTAATTGCAGTACTTTTTGGTCTGATTGCTGGCGGATTGTTAATGTTGTTTATTGGAAGCAATCCTTTTGAAGGGTATCTTTATCTATTTCAAGGAGGATTAAAAAATATTTCTAGACTGGGTGATACATTAGCGACAGCAACACCGTTAATCTTTACTGGTCTATCAGTTGCTTTTGCATTCCGTACTGGCTTATTTAATATCGGGGCTTCTGGTCAGGTGCTAATCGGAGGTTTACTTGCGACCGCTGTTGGCTTAACTTTTGACTGGTCAAGACCAGTGCTCTTACTCGTGATGATTTTAGCGGGTTTTCTGGGTGGAGCATTATGGGCATTTATTCCCGGATTACTTAAGGCAAGATTTAACGTCCATGAAGTGGTTTCAACCATTATGATGAACTGGGTTGCCTACTGGACTGTTTATTATGTCATTCCAGGTTATTTTAAGGGTGAGTACCTTGAGACAGAGTCAAAAAAATTACCAGATGAAGCAACATTAAGAGTACCATTTTTAAGCGATATGTTCCAAGGCTCTTATATTAACCTTGGATTGTTCTTAGGAATTATTGCTGTTATCGTTATTGGTTTTATCATTAATAAAACAACACTCGGATTTGAATTAAAAGCCGTTGGTTTTAATCGACATGCTGCCGAATATGCTGGTATGCGTGTAAATTCAAATATTGTATTATCCATGGTAATTTCCGGTGGATTAGCTGGTCTAGGTGGAGTAGCGATGTATACCGGTAATGCAACAAGCATGCAAATTGGTGTTTTACCATCACAAGGTTTTGATGGTATTGCAGTAGCTCTATTAGGGGCAAACAGTCCGATTGGGGTATTCTTTGCAGCAGTATTTTTTGGAATCCTCTATTCAGGAACTGGATTTATGAATGCAATGACGGAAATCCCTCCGGAAATTGCGAATACAATAATTGCCATTATCATTTATTTTGCTGCAACAAGCATCTTAATCGAACGCCTATTAAATAAGTTCAAAAAAAGAAAAACTAGCGAAACTAATGTGAAAAAGGAGGGTGCGTAATATGTGGTCTATTATTGAGCAAATCTTTCCATACGCAATTGCTTATACAATCCCTCTGCTAATTACGGCGCTAGGCGGATTATTTAGTGAACGAAGCGGTGTTGTAAACATAGGTTTAGACGGACTTATGATTTTTGGTGCATTCGCAGGGGCACTTACTATCAATTTTCTTCAAGATGATATAACGAATCAACTTTTAGTCTTATGGATTGGGTTAATTGCCGGAGCGTTGATGGGAATTCTTTTTTCACTTTTACACGCATTCGCTAGTATTAACCTAAATGCGAATCAAATTATTAGCGGTACTGCAATCAATATGATCGCCGGGGCTTTGACTGTATTTCTCGCGCGAAATATGACAGGTAGTGGGAATATCCGTATTACTAGTGGATTTGTACCAGATGATATTCCATTTTTATCTTCCATTCCAATAATAGGTGATTTGTTTTTTACTCGAACCTACCCAACAACATGGTTAATCTTACTTATTTTATTAATTAGCTCGTTTATGTTGTATAAAACAAAAACGGGATTGCGTTTGCGTTCTTGTGGTGAGTTTCCACAGGCAGCAGAAGCAGCTGGTGTAAATGTAAGACGCATTCGCTATCTTGGAGTAATTCTTTCAGGTGCGTTTTCCGGTTTAAGTGGAGCTATTATTATAGTTACGTACGCTGGAGAGTTTACTGGGAATGTTTCTGGACTAGGTTTCTTGGCACTTGCTGCCTTAATATTTGGACAATGGAAGCCACTTGGAATTTTAGGAGCTACCTTGTTCTTTGGGATTGCAACAACTATTGCAAACGTATCCCAGGTAATACCAGAGCTTGCAGTTATACCACCAATTTTATTAAAGATATTCCCTTATGTGGTAACTTTAATTGCATTGGTTATCTTCTCAAAATCTTCTCAAGCACCTAAAGCAGCGGGAGAACCATTTGATTCTGGGAAACGATAAGATTATACTTTTAAAGGAATGGCAGAAGTGTCATTCCTTTTTTAAATTGAAATGGGAGGACAATAATGAGCAAAAAAGAAACGTTTTGGGGGATATTATGCCTCATCTTAGTGCTGTTGGCTTATATCGTTCCTTATGTCTTTTTAAGAGATGTTACCGCATGGTACGGTAGTTTTCTATTGTGGATTGTTTTGGCATTACTCATTATTATTATTAATTACATACTAACAAGGGACTGGAGGTGAGTATGAGTGAGTGCTACTTATGTTTGGTGGGGAATTGCCATTTATATTGTGATGTCAATCTTTATCGCCTATTTATCAAGAAGTGAAAAGCAAGTAAATATGGAGGGCTACTTTTTAGGTAACCGAAAAATGAACGGTTTTGTGTCCGCCTTAAGTTATAGTGCAACAACTTACAGTGCTTTTATGATGGTTGGACTGGCTGGTTTAACTTATCGTGGTGGTGTAGGTGCATTAGGCTTTGAAATTATTTATTTTATGGGGGTTACCCTTGTTGCCTTTTTTGGACCGCGTTTTTGGATTGTAGGAAAGAAATTTGGCTATGTGACACCTTCTGAGATGTTAGGGGATCGTTACGATGATAAAAGGGTTGCAGCTATTATTTCGATTTCAAGCTGTATTTTTCTAATCCCGTATAGCGCTGTTCAGTTAGCTGGTGTCGGCTATTTATTACAAGGGATTACAAATGGGGAAATAAGCTTTACTACTGGGGCAATTTTAGCAACTATTTTAGCACTTATTTTTACATATATTTCTGGAATTCGCTCTGTGATGTGGACGGATTCCCTTCAGGCACTTGTGATGATTGTTTCCTCGTCCCTAGTTGTTATTTTATTAGTAAATGCATTAGGTGGTTTTGGCAGCCTTTTTAACGAATTACGGACAAGTCATCCACAAACCTTGACAGTTCCGGGTAATGGATATTTTAGTTTTCCAACCTTTTTGTCATTAACCATTCCATGGATTTTCTTTAGTCTCTCTAATCCTCAGGTAAGTCAGCGTTTATATATGCCTTCGTCTTTAGGAAGTTTACGAAAAATGTTATTAGGTTTTCTTGTATTCGGCTTTATATATACAATTGTATCAGTAATGTGGGGATATTCAGCGATATTATTATTCCCGGGTCTTGAGAATCCGGATGTAGCAACACCAAATCTTTTATCTTCTGTACATGTTCCTGTAGTTTTAGGTGTAATCGTCATGGTTTCAATTATGGCAGCTGCTATTTCTACAATTGATTCTATTTTATTGACCCTTTCATCGTTATTTGCAAGAGATGTGTATGGAATGTCGAGTAAGGCTAAGAATGAACGACAACAATTAAAGGTAGGTAAATTTGTAATCCCGATTATCGCAATTCTTGCCTATGGTTTTGCAGAGATGCAGTTAGATTTAATTGCAGTTCTTTCAGTTGCATCGTCGGCAGGCTTAATCGTTGTCGTTCCAGCAATTATTGGAGCCTTCTTTTGGAAAAGAGGCACCGCAACAGGTGTTATGTCTAGTGTTACAATAAGTGGATTAGTAGTAATACTACTTGAAGCTATGAAGTATAAACCATTCGGCTATGGTTCTGGTGTATGGGGACTGCTTCTTTCTATTGTGTTATTTGTAGGAGTGAGTCTTGCAACTAGACCCCCTGAAAGGAAAGCGAATGAATTTTTATCGTATTTAAAAAGTGAACTATCAAAAAATCAATAATTAGTTTAGCAAACCAGTAATGTACTGGTTTGTTTTTCTTTATTAAGAAAATTTTAGGAGACGAAACTTGAATTTATTACTAATTTGAGGTTATAGTGATTCTAAGATTAAAAATTAGTTTTGGTTAAAATATAGCCATATAGTGTTTTGCTATGACCAAAAAGGAGGCTATGTATAAGATGTTTTTATTGGATGAAAATGAGCATAAATTAAACGGCTTCACGCTCCATACGGTTAAAACAGATAAATTTAAAACGAATACAATTGTACTTAGAATGAAAGCCCCTCTGGAAGAGGAATATGTTACACAAAGAGCATTACTTCCATATGTATTGCAAAGTGAAACACCTAGCTACCCCTCAACAACGAGTTTACGTTCCTATTTAGATGAATTATATGGTGCTGTATTATATGTGGATCTTGCGAAAAAAGGAGAACACCATATTATTACCTTTTTCGTGGAAATAGCAAACGAACTATTTTTAAAAGACCAAACACCACTTCTTGATAAAGCAATCACTTTGTTGAAGGAAATTGTATTATCTCCAGTAACTGAAAATGGCGCTTTTAAAAGCACAGTCGTGGAAAAAGAAAAACGGAGCCTTAAACAACGAATTCAAGCTGTTTATGATGATAAGATGAGATATTCGAATTTACGTTTAGTTGAAGAAATGTGTAAGGATGAACCGTATCACCTCCATGTGAACGGAAGAATTGAAGATCTAGACAGCATATCAGCAGAATCTCTATACACCTATTATCAAAAAGCATTGGCTGAAGATGAGATTGACTTATATATAATCGGGAACATTGAACCTGAAAAGGTAAAAGAAGTCGTCTCATCTACATTCACGTTTTCTGAGCGCAATACACGTCCTGAAATTGAAACTAAAACCAAGCAGGTTGAAACAGTTAATGAAGTAATCGAAAACCAAGACGTAAAACAAGGTAAACTCAATATTGGCTACCGGACAAATACAACTTTTAGTGACCCAGACTATGATGCACTTCAAGTGTTTAACGGAATTTATGGTGGTTTTTCACACTCAAAATTATTTATAAATGTCCGAGAAAAAGAAAGCCTTGCATACTATGCTGCATCTAGGGTGGAAAGTCATAAGGGTCTTCTTATGGTGATGTCCGGTATTGATGTAAATAATTATGACCGAGCAGTAACCATTATTAAAGAACAAATGAAAGCAATGATTGATGGTGATTTTACAGAGGAAATCCTAGCTCAAACAAAAGCGGTCATCCGAAATCAGTTACTTGAAACAATCGATACATCCCGTGGTATCGCTGAAGTTTTATATCATAATGTTATTTCTCAGAAATCAAGAAGGCTTGAGGATTGGATAGCTGGAATTGAAGCAGTCACAAAGGAGCAAGTAGTTAATGTTGCCAAGAAAGTTGAACTTGATACGATTTACTTCCTTACTGGATTGGAGGGGCGGTCATAATGGATAAAATCACATTTGATCAACTTCAAGAGGTACTTTTTCACGAGAAGCTTGATAATGGTCTTAACGTCTACATCCTGCCTAAAAAAGGATTTAATAAAACATATGCAACATTCACGACTAATTATGGTTCAGTTGATAACCAATTTGTACCATTAGGGAAAACTGAATTAACTACAGTACCTGATGGGATCGCTCATTTTTTAGAGCACAAGTTATTTGAAAAAGAAGATGGAGATGTGTTTCAGGACTTTAGTAAACAGGGTGCCTCTGCGAATGCTTTCACTTCATTCACAAGAACAGCCTATCTTTTTTCGAGTACATCCAATGTTGAACTAAATCTAGAAACATTAATTGACTTTGTCCAAAGTCCTTATTTTACTGAAAAAACAGTTGAAAAGGAAAAAGGCATCATCGGTCAAGAAATAACAATGTACGATGATAACCCTGACTGGAGACTTTATTTCGGTGTAATTGAAAATATGTACAAAAATCATCCGGTCCGAATTGATATTGCTGGAACCATTGATTCCATTGCCAAAATTACAAAAGATATGCTCTATGAGTGCTATGAAACCTTTTATCATCCGAGTAATATGGTTCTATTTGTTGTTGGTCCGATTGACCCAGAAAAAATAATGGCGCAAATCAAATCTAATCAAGCCAAAAAAGATTATCAAGACCAGTCTGAAATCGAACGTCATTTTGAAGACGAACCAATTGAAGTAAACGAAAAGAAGAAAGTTCTAGAAATGAACGTCCAATCTTCAAAGTGTATGGTTGGTGTGAAGGCCTTAAATCCTTCACGTAAAGGTGATGAATTACTTAAACAGGAATTATCGATGACCATTCTCTTGGATTGGCTATTTGGAAAGAGTTCTAAGCATTATCAAGCATTGTATGATGAAGGCTTAATAGATGATACTTTCTCATATGATTACACAGAAGAACAAGGTTTTGGTTTTGCAATTGTGGGAGGAGATACCTCTAAACCCGATGAATTATCAGCAAAATTACGTAATATTATGCTCTCAAGTAAAAAACAAGGTATCACTTCTGAAGAATTGGACCGTGTTAAAAAGAAAAAGATTGGAGCATTTTTACGCTCTTTAAACTCACCTGATTATATTGCAAACCAGTTTACAAGATATGCATTTAATGATATGAATTTATTTGATGTTGTTCCTGTAATGGAAAGTCTAACTGTTGATGATATTACGAAAATTGGGAATGAAATCTTTGATGAAGTAAGAATGACAGAATGTCAGGTTATTCCTAAAAAGAAGTAAATGCTAAAGCATCCTTTTCCAAAAGGATGCTTTTTTAAGGGGAAATGAATATGAAAAAATATGCATTAATCACAGGTGCGAGTGGAGGAATCGGAAGTGCTATTGCAAAAGAAGTTGCCAATCTAGGTTATTCGTTATATTTACATTACAACGAAAATGAAAAGGCAGTGAAGAGTTTAGCGGAAGAATTGGTGAGCAAAGGTGTAGAATCATATCTGGTAAATGCTGATTTAAGTCAAAGAACCAGTGCTGAATCTGTGGTAACTCAAATACAGCATCCAATTGACACCATTGTTCATAATTCAGGGAAAAGTGTGTTTGGATTAATGACTGATTTTAATCAAAAAACGGTCGATCAAATGGTGCAGCTTCATGTAACTACACCTTATATGTTAACGCAAGCCCTACTTCCAACTATGATAACGAAGAAAAGCGGGAATATCATCGTTATATCTTCAATTTGGGGACTAACGGGGGCATCTTGTGAAGTGCTTTATTCCATGGTAAAGGGTGGCCAACTCTCGTTTGTAAAAGCATTAGCGAAGGAAGTTGCGTTAAGTGGAGTACGAGTGAATGCGGTCGCACCTGGTGCGATTAATACGAACATGCTACAGGAGTTCACTGAAGAGGATTTACAAGGTATAAGTGGAGAGATTCCAATGGGAAGAATAGGTGAACCAATTGAGGTAGCAAATACGGTTGGTTTTTTACTCTCCGACAAGGCTTCTTATATCACTGGACAGGTTTTGTCTGTAAATGGTGGTTGGCATTGTTAGTTTATGTACAAGTGTAAAACAAGTCAAAAATTTTAATGAATAATTTACCTTACAATCGACAAACTAACATTGTATTAACCTTATAAGGAGGGTCACTTATGTCAGTACTAGACAATTTTGAAGAGTGGAAAGATTTTTTAGGTGATCGCTTGCAGCATGCTAAATCTGAGGGAATGGATGAACAAGTTATCAGTAATATGGCTCAACAATTAGGTGATTACCTAGCTAACGAAGTAGAGCCTAAAAATGCTCAAGAAAAAGTATTACGGGACCTTTGGACCGTTGCTTCTGAAGAAGAGCAACAAGCGATTGCAAATGTAATGATTAAACTTGTCCAATAGGTTTGGTAGTAGGTTGAATGCAGAGAGGATTTTCCTCTCTTTTTTATTTAAGTAAATTTCCCTTAAATTTTCTATGCCCCTCTATAAAATATGGATTGATTAGTTTATAATAATATTGATGCAATATTTCATAGTTGGAATTTTTAACCACGGATTGTATGAGGGGCTGGGACACTTGGAGAAAAAAGAGTGGTATTTGGAATATGAAATAGCAAAAAATCGCCCAGGACTCCTAGGGGATATTTCTTCCTTGCTAGGAATGCTTTCGATAAATATTGTTACAATAAATGGTGTAGACGATCGCAGAAGGGGCATGCTCTTATTAAGTGATAGCAATGAACAAATTGAGAGACTTGAATCAATTTTACATACAATGGATACGATAAACGTTACAAAGCTTAGGGAACCGAAGCTTCGAGATAAGCTTGCTGTTAGACATGGACGATATATTCAACGCGATGCTGATGATAAAAAAACATTCCGTTTTACGCGTGATGAATTGGGCTTGCTTGTTGATTTCATGGCAGAGTTGATTAAGCAAGAGGGGCATAAGTTGATTGGAATTCGGGGTATGCCAAGGGTCGGTAAGACCGAATCAGTTGTTGCTGCTAGTGTTTGTGCACATAAAAAGTGGTTGTTTGTGTCATCGACATTATTGAAACAAACGATGCGAAATGAATTAATTCAGGATGAATACAATGCTGATAATCTTTTTATTATTGACGGCATTGTTTCAACTAGAAGGGCAACTGAAAGGCATCTACAGCTTGTTAGGGAAATTATGAGACTGCCCGCTGTTAAATTAGTCGAGCATCCGGATATATTTGTACGTCATACAGAGTATACATTGAATGATTTTGACTATATTATTGAACTTCGAAATAATCCTGAAGAGGAAATTACATATGATATAGAAGACCAACAGTTTTCTAGTTCTGATTTTTCCGGTTTTAATTTTTGAATTTATTATGAATTAATCCTTTACTGAAAATGAGAAAAATGCTAGTATTATGAACGCGAATAGACCAATAGGTATCCCGGAATTGGTAGGTGAAATAAATGACTGAATTAGGATCTCGGCTTAAAGAAGCTAGAGAGCAAAAAGATTTAAGCCTTGATGATTTACAGCAAATTACAAAAATCCAAAAAAGGTATTTGGTTGGGATTGAAGAAGGAAATTATAATGTTATGCCAGGTAAATTCTATGTCCGTGCATTTATTAAGCAATATGCTGAGGCTGTTGGACTTAACCCTGAAGAATTATTTGAAGAGTACAAGTCAGAAATCCCTGGTACATATAACGATGAAATTCCTGAACAAATATCAAGAGTCCAATCAAGAAGACAAATTTCTACCACAAATTCGAAAATTGTTGATAAAGTACCAATCATCATATTGGCTCTTTTTCTTCTTGGTGGCGCAATGACAATCTACTGGTTTGTTTCTAAAAAGGATGTTGCCGAAGAACCAGAAACACAACTAGAGAGTCAGGAAACGGAATATGAAGAATCAAATGAGCCGCCTCCTGTTAAAGATCAACAAAAAGAAGACTCTAAAGAAGAGGAACAGGTTGCAGGTGAAACAGATAATACCCCTTCAAAAGAAGAGGAATCTGTGGAAGAAACTCCTGCCCAAGAGCTTGTAGAGGTTGAAAAACAATCGAGTACTGCAACCTTTGAGTTGAAAAATGCAGATTCATTTAAGGTGAAAGTAACGGCGGCTGATGCTGGTCAATCATGGGTCACACTTCAAAATCGTCAAAACGAAAGATTTATTTATGAAACCATTGCGAATGGTGCAACAAAAGAAGTTGATTTAACAAATCAATCTGAAGTGATTTTAACAGTTGGAAGGTCGTCTGATCTTCAAGTCGAAATCAATGGGGAACCTTTTACGTATCCGTTTGATACAGGCCAAATTGTTCGTCAAATAATTACGATAAAGTATACTCCAGGAACTGAAGAATAACAAAAGTCATCATTATGATGGCTTTTTGTTTCGTATAGGTGGTATTATCACTATTATAAGAATTTAGTAAATGTTGGAGGTATAAGATTGTGAATTTACCAAATAAGATTACAGTAGCAAGAATTTGCTTAATTCCACTTTTTTTAATTGTCATGTTTGTTCCGTTTGGATGGGGTGATGTTGGGATTGGCTCAATGTCCATACCAGTTGCCCATTTAGTTGGAGCGATTATTTTTATAGTTGCTTCTAGTACTGATTGGATTGACGGTCACTTGGCAAGAAAGCATAACTTAGTAACGAACCTTGGAAAGTTTTTAGACCCTCTTGCAGATAAGTTACTTGTATCAGCTGCATTAGTTAGTTTAGTTCAGTTTGGACTAGCACCTGCCTGGATGGTTGTAATTATTATTAGTAGGGAATTTGCTGTAACTGGCTTACGTTTATTATTAGCCGAAGGCGGAGAGGTTTCAGCTGCAAAAATGCTCGGGAAAATAAAAATGTGGGCTCAAGTAGTAGCTGTTTCTGCATTATTATTACATAACTGGCCGTTTGAATTTCTTTCTATCCCATTTGACATGATTGCCCTCTGGGTAGCAGTTATATTTACAATTGTGTCTGGTTGGGATTATTTTGCGAAAAACAAAGGTGTCTTTGCAAACTCTAAATAGGATGGAGTGGTATTTCAATGAATGCTGAAATAATTGCTGTAGGTTCTGAGCTTCTTTTAGGTCAAATCGCAAATACGAATGCGCAGTTTCTTTCCAAACAGCTAGCTGAGCTTGGAATCAATGTGTATTACCATACAGTTGTTGGAGATAATCCCAACCGTTTAGAGGACGCAATAAAAATCTCTCAATCTCGTTCGGATTTAATCATTTTTACTGGTGGTTTGGGGCCTACCAAGGATGATTTAACAAAAGAAACAATTGCAAGGGTATTAGGAAAACAGCTTATATTTGATGAAGCAGCCTTACGGAGTATTGAAGATTACTTTAAGAAAACAAATCGCCATATGACCGAGAATAATAAAAAACAAGCACTTGTACTTGAGGGTTCTGAAATCCTTCCAAATGACCATGGGATGGCTCCTGGAATGGGATTTGAAGTTGATAAGATTACATATTTGCTCTTTCCTGGACCTCCCAAAGAGCTGAATCCAATGTTCCTATCATATGGTGCACCATTCTTATTAAGATCACTGGGTGTTGTTGAACGAATTGAATCTAGGGTGCTGCGTTTCTTCGGGATTGGCGAATCACAACTTGAAACAGAGATTGAAGATTTAATTGACAATCAAACAAACCCTACAATAGCCCCATTGGCTGGCGATGGTGAAGTTACACTTAGACTTACTGCTAAACACAACTCGCTAGATGTTGCAAATCAACTGCTAGATCATACAGAGGCTGAAATAGTAAAAAGAGTAGGGAAGTTCTTATATGGGTATGACTCGACTTCCCTAGTAAATGAACTCATGAATAAGCTTAAAACTTCAAAGCTTACAATTGCAAGTGCGGAAAGTTTAACTGGTGGCTTATTTGTTGAGGAGCTTACCAATCTAGCGGGTTCGTCAGCAGTTGTGAAGGGTGGAATAGTTTGCTATACAAACGAAGTAAAAGAACAGGTGCTGCATGTAAAGAAAGAAACCCTAGATACAGAAGGTGCTGTTAGCAGTTCTACAGCAGAACAACTAGCGAAGAACATAAAGAAACTTTTAAAAGCTGATATAGGGATTAGTTTTACAGGTGTAGCAGGTCCAAGTGAGTCGGAAGGAAAGCCAGTAGGGACAGTATATATTGGGATTTCTTATTTAGATCAACCGACTAAGGTATTTCCGTTGCAATTAGCGGGTTCCCGTAAAGGAATTCGAACTAGAACGGTTAAATATGGTTTTTATTATTTACTGCAATTATTAAATGAACAGAGAAACTGATTTTTTGCTTTAACAAGACGATCCTGGTGGATCGTTTTTTTTATAGAATCAAATGAGGTAATATATAGAGAAAAAGATGAAGGAGAAAAGACAATGATACGAACTAACCAACAAATCGTTCCACATTTATGGTATGACAAGGAGGCGAAAGAAGCAGCAGAGTTTTATGCTTCCGTTTTTCCAGACTCAAGAATTACAAATATAATAACACTTCACGATACACCTTCAGGAGATGCCGATTTAGTTTCATTTGAGCTGTTAGGACAGAAGTTTATGGCAATAAGTGCTGGACCTTTTTTTAAATTCAATCCATCGATATCATTCTTTGTCAATTTTGATCCTGCACAAGAAAAAGACGCAAGCGAGAAGATGAATGAAGTGTGGATCAAATTATCTGAAGGTGGTATGGTATTAATGCCACTTGATAAGTATTCATTTAGTGAGAAATATGGCTGGGTTCAAGATAAGTTTGGTTTGTCATGGCAGTTAAATCTCACCAATCCAGAAGGTGAGAAACGGCCTTCAATCGTGCCTTCGTTATTGTTTGTTGGAGATAAGTGTGGAAAAGCCGAGGAGGCAATTAATTATTATTTATCGGTATTTAAGAACTCAGAGCAGGGCCAAATCGTCCGCTATCCTCAGAATATGGAACCTAATCGAGAAGGAACAATCATGTTTTCTGATTTCATGCTTGAGAACCAGTGGTTTGCCGCAATGGACAGTGCTGAAGAACATAAATTCAATTTCAACGAAGCAATCTCGTTTATGGTTTATTGTGATACACAAGAAGAAATTGATTATTATTGGGAAAAGCTGTCTTCGGTTCCAGAAGCCGAGCAATGTGGCTGGTTGAAAGATTTGAATGGATTGTCATGGCAAATTGTACCTCGAGAAATGGACAAGATGATGAGCAGTGGTAGACCTGAACAAATTGCACGTGTTAATATGGCAATTCTAAAAATGAAAAAACTAGATCTTGAAGAGATACAGAAAGTATACAAGGATTAATGTAAATACAACAAGTAACATATTTGTTTAGAAGCGCTAGTTCATGTTTATTAGACTTACATCTCAGTTCAATTATTAGAAATCAAATGATATATCATTTACAATAATCATATTGTTTGAAAAGGAGGAATACATGATGTTAAATGACAAGCAGTTTAAATCTGAAGCATCCTCAACAGATGGCAAAGATGTTAATGGGGCATTTAAAGAACTAAATGGCATAAAGAAATTAATAAGCTTAGACTTTGACAATTCCTCAGGATTCGTCTGTGATATTAATACTGGAATTTGTGGTCCCGTAAATCAAAAGAAAGAGGGAAAAGAATGAAAATAACAATTTGGTCAGATTTTGTATGTCCGTTCTGTTTTATAGGGGAGTCCCATTTGGATAAAGCATTAGAAAATTTTACACATGCAAAAGAAGTTGAAATAGAATATAAAAGCTTTCTACTTATGCCAGATGCGAAATACGTTCCTGGTCAAAATTATGCTGAAACCTTTTCTAGTATGAAGGGAGTTCCATTAGAACAGGCTGAAGTAATGCTTAAACAAGTGACAGACATGGCCAAAAATTCTGGTGTTGAGATCAACTACGATAGAGCTAAACTTACAAGCACATATGATGCACATCGTGTTTTTCAATATGCAAAGGAGCAAGGGAAAGGTAATGAGTTTTTCAATCGTTTCTATGCGGCCCATTTTACAGAAGGTGAAATCTTAAGCGACACAGATACAGTAGTTCGTTTGGCTGAAGAGGTAGGTCTTGATGGAGCACAAGTACGTAAAATTATGGAAAGTAAAGAACATACTGACCAGGTGACGAATGACATCTCTGAGGCACGGTCGGTTGGTGTACAAGGTGTTCCTTTCTTTGTTATTGATAACAAGTATGCTGTTTCTGGTGCTCAACCAGTTGAAGTGTTTAATCAAGTTCTAGATAAGGTATGGGATGAAGAGCATTCCAATAAATAGAATGATTAAGTTGTAATATTTATAAAAATGGCGTAAGTGTGCAAATGCTTACGTCACTTTTTATTATTGATTAACTATTTATGAAGAGCTAAAATTCAAATTTGTTGGTTTCTATCTCTTTGAAAATATGATTTTTGACTATCAGAAATTGGATTAATGGGAAAAAACTATTAATAAAAATAAGCGAATAAATGTTCGACTTTTTGCTTGGCAAATCGAACAAAACATTGTATAGTAATAATAGTTTCACGAATAAAGGAGGAAATATAGTGAGTGATCGTCAAGCGGCCTTAGAAATGGCATTGAAGCAGATAGAGAAACAGTTTGGTAAGGGCTCAATCATGAAGCTTGGAGAACAAACAGATCGTAGAATTTCCACTATCTCAAGTGGTTCACTAGCAGTAGACGTAGCATTAGGTGTTGGAGGATATCCAAGAGGACGGATAATTGAAATATATGGACCAGAAAGCTCTGGTAAAACAACGGTAGCACTTCATGCGATTGCTGAGGTACAAAAAACTGGTGGACAAGCGGCATTTATTGACGCGGAACATGCGCTTGATCCAGCATATGCACAAAAATTGGGTGTAAACATTGATGAACTATTATTATCGCAGCCTGACACTGGTGAACAAGCATTAGAAATAGCTGAAGCATTAGTACGTAGTGGTGCAGTCGATATTTTAGTAGTTGACTCTGTTGCTGCACTTGTTCCAAAAGCAGAAATCGAAGGTGAAATGGGAGATTCCCATATGGGTCTACAAGCCCGCCTAATGTCACAAGCATTACGTAAGCTTTCAGGTGCAATCAATAAATCAAATACAATTGCAATTTTCATTAACCAGGTCCGTGAAAAAATTGGGGTAATGTTCGGAAACCCAGAAACAACTCCAGGCGGACGCGCGCTCAAATTCTATTCTTCTGTAAGACTAGAGGTTCGTCGTGCGGAACAATTAAAACAAGGCAATGAACTTGTTGGTAATAGAACCAAAGTGAAGATTGTTAAGAATAAAGTAGCCCCACCATTTAAAACAGCCGAAGTAGACATTATGTACGGAGAAGGAATTTCAATTGAGGGCGAAATCATTGATATCGGTTCGGAACTTGATATCGTTCAAAAGAGTGGATCTTGGTATTCTTATAATGAAGAAAGAGTTGGCCAGGGGCGCGAAAATGCAAAACAATTCTTAAAAGAAAACCCAGATGTTCGAAATGAAATCCTTCAGCAAATTAGAAATCATTATGGACTTGACGGTGTTAAAGTAGCACCTGCTGATGAGGAACAAGAAGAGTTTGATTTACTAGACTAATCATCAAAGTTGAGGCACAGTTAATGTGTCTCTTCTTTATTTTCCCCATTAACTTACTTTTTTCAACACGATAGATAAACCTCATTATTTACCAAAAAGCCTTTATAATCACATGGTTACCCAATAAAATTTCCATTTTCATGTAATACTATTTCTGACAGGCCTTGACAATAAAAATTCACAGATTTACAATTAAAATGTATATTTTACATTTTGTTAGAATTAAAACGTTAGAAGCAAAACTCGGTTTGAGCTTTTGCTATTCAGACCCGGAGTAGTCTGAGCTGCTTTCGGTCGTAACCTAAGAATCTGATTAGCTTAAAAAGCCTTTGTGCTGTATATTGTAAAATGTACATGCCGACATTTTGATCTAGCAAGAAAAAGTTTATAGCAAGAGGAGGTGAAGAAGATGGATCCCATTTCTATAATCATCTCCGCTTTGTTTGGCCTAATCGTCGGTGCGATTGTTGGCTTTTATGTTCGTAAGTCTATTGCCGAAACTAAAAT
This sequence comes from Ferdinandcohnia sp. SAFN-114, assembly GCF_059415045.1. Taxonomy (NCBI): domain Bacteria; kingdom Bacillati; phylum Bacillota; class Bacilli; order Caryophanales; family Bacillaceae; genus Ferdinandcohnia; species Ferdinandcohnia sp. SAFN-114. The sequence continues at coordinate 24,267 of NZ_JBPFDQ010000048.1, forward strand.
TGCTGGTGCAAAAAGTGTTGCCGAACAAATTATTGAAGATGCAAATAGAGAAGCAGATTCTTTAAAGAAGGAAGCACTGTTAGAGGCAAAGGATGAAATTCACAAACTTCGTACAGAGGCAGAAAAGGAAATCCGTGATCGAAGAAACGAACTACAAAAACAAGAAAATCGTTTATTGCAGAAAGAAGAGAACCTTGATCGTAAGGATGAAACATTAGATAAACGCGAATCCATGCTAGAAAAGAAAGAGGATTCTCTCGCTCAAAGACAACAGCATATTGAAGAGATGGAAAGCAAAGTGGAAGAAATGGTACACAAGCAACAAGCCGAACTTGAGCGAATCTCTAGCTTAACACGTGAAGAAGCAAAGCAAATCATCCTTGAACGTATTGAAAACGAGCTTTCCCATGATATAGCTATGATGGTAAAAGAAGCAGAAAATCGTGCAAAGGAAGAATCTGATAAGAAAGCAAAAGAAGTACTTTCTCTTGCTATTCAAAGATGTGCCGCTGATCATGTCGCAGAAACTACGGTATCTGTAGTTAACTTGCCTAATGATGAGATGAAGGGACGTATTATTGGAAGAGAAGGGCGAAATATACGTACACTTGAAACATTAACGGGTATTGACCTTATCATCGATGATACACCGGAGGCTGTTATTTTATCTGGCTTTGATCCAATTCGACGTGAAACAGCGAGAATCGCACTTGAAAAACTTGTTCAAGACGGACGTATTCACCCTGCACGTATTGAAGAAATGGTAGACAAATCAAGACGTGAAGTAGACGAATACATTCGTGAAGTGGGTGAACAAACAACCTTCGAGGTTGGTGTTCATGGACTCCATCCGGATTTAATTAAGATTTTAGGTCGCTTGAAGTATCGTACAAGCTACGGCCAAAATGTCTTAAAACACTCAATGGAAGTATCGTTCTTAGCAGGCTTAATGGCTGCTGAGTTAGGTGAAGATGAAACATTGGCTCGACGTGCTGGACTACTGCATGATATTGGTAAAGCAATTGACCATGAAGTGGAAGGTAGTCACGTTGAAATCGGTGTAGAACTCGCAACGAAATATAAAGAACATCCAGTTGTAATTAATAGTATTGCTTCCCACCATGGTGATACAGAACCAACATCAATTATAGCTGTATTGGTTGCAGCAGCCGATGCTTTATCTGCTGCAAGACCAGGTGCACGAAGTGAGACACTTGAAAACTATATCCGCCGTTTAGAAAAGCTAGAGGAAATTTCAGAGTCATATGAAGGCGTTGAAAAATCCTTTGCAATTCAAGCAGGACGTGAAGTTAGAATTATTGTAAAACCTGATGCAATCGATGACTTAAATGCACATCGATTAGCTCGTGACATCCGTAAACGAATCGAAGAAGAGTTGGATTATCCGGGCCATATTAAGGTTACTGTAATTCGTGAAACTAGAGCAGTTGAATACGCAAAATAAAAGTGGTCAATTTTTGACCACTTTTTTTATTTTATTAACAGGTACTTTGTTGAATTATTTCATAAATATCGACAAGGACATTGAGATTTTTTTGTTTTTGTGCTTCACTTTATAGTGAAAGGGGCTTTTACATGAAGATTTTATTTATAGGTGATGTCGTTGGCTCACCAGGAAGAGGCATGATTCGGGAATATCTTCCGAAACTTAAGGCAAAATTCCATCCAGCACTAACCATAATTAATGGGGAAAATGCAGCGTCTGGTAGGGGAATAACTAAGAAAATATATAATCAATTTTTAGAGAATGGTGCACAAGCCATTACATTAGGTAATCATACATGGGACAACAAAGATATCTTTGAGTTTATTGATACGGCTAAAAACATGATACGGCCTGCGAACTTCCCTGAAGGAACTCCGGGTCAAGGGATCATGTATAGCAAGGTAAATGGACAGGAGGTTGCCATAATTAATTTGCAAGGGCGCACATTTCTTCCAGCTATTGATGATCCATTTAAAAAGTGCGATGAGTTGATTGAGGAAGCAAAGAAGCGAACCTCCGTTATTTTTGTAGATTTTCATGCGGAAGCTACAAGTGAAAAAATCGCTATGGGCTGGTACCTTGATGGACGGGTAACAGCAGTTGTTGGCACGCATACACATGTTCAAACTGCTGATAACCGTGTATTGCCAAAAGGTACTGCATTTATCACTGACGTTGGAATGACTGGCCCGTACGATGGAATACTAGGGATGGATAAAGAAGCTGTGCTTCACAAATTTAAAACGGCATTACCTGTTCGTTTCGAAGTCGTTGAAGGAAGAACTCAATTAAACGGAGTACTTATTGATGTAGATCCTAAAAGTGGGACTGCTAAGGGCATTCAACGAATTCTTATTAATGATGATCATCCATTTTTTGATTAATTATTTCTGACCAAGGTATCAAAGAGATATCTTGGTTTTTTCTTGATTTCGCTAAGTTTTTGAATTTTTAGAAAAAGATTAGAAACAAGCAGGAATACTGGTAGTTTCTAGTGAATATAGTAGTTATGGGATCATTATTCGTTATTCAATTCAGACTAGGGTAATCCCTGGTTGAATAAAGCTAGCTTCTGGAAGGTTTGCGATTATTTTAAAAGTTAAGAGAGTATTAAAGCAAGATCGCAAATGTAACGGTGGTGATTCATTTGTATGGTTCTACCGGTCACTCAGGGAACATTGTAAAGAACAAGGAGGAAAGTAGAAATGGAAATATTAAAAGTTTCAGCAAAATCTAATCCTAACTCTGTAGCAGGGGCACTTGCGGGTGTTTTACGTGAGAGAGGAGCTGCAGAAATCCAAGCGATTGGTGCTGGTGCATTGAATCAGGCAGTGAAAGCAGTAGCGATAGCTAGAGGATTTGTGGCACCGAGTGGAGTGGACCTAATTTGTATTCCGGCGTTTACTGATATTCTAATTGATGGTGAAGAAAGAACGGCTATAAAATTAATCGTTGAACCACGATAATACTATGTACTTTTATATAAAGTGGTTAAGTAGTGGATAAGTGGCCTGTTTGTCGAATGTGACAGACAGGTATTTTTGTGTAAAATAAACGTAAAGGAGCTGATTTGTATGAAGATATTTGATGCCCATTCAGATGTTTTATATAAAATGTGGATGGACCCTACTATTGATTTTGCAAATTCAACAAAATTACATATTAACTACAATCAATTAAAAGCATCTGGCAGCAAAGTGCAAAGTTTTGCGATATACATCCCAGAAGAAGTAAACCCCGAAAGTCGATTTGAAGTGGCATTAGAGATGGTAGAAATTTTTTATAATAAAGTAGTTAAGCCCTCTCCTTTATTAAAGGTAGTAAGGACAAGAAATGATATTTTAGCTTTGAAAGAGGATGAAATTGGTGCTTTTTTAACGTTGGAAGGCTGCGATGCAATTGATCAAAGTATTGTAAAGTTACAAACTTTATTGAGGCTGGGAGTATCCTCTGTTGGCTTAACATGGAATTATGCCAACTTTGTCGCAGATGGCGTTGGTGAACCACGTGGAGCAGGGTTATCAAGTTTTGGTATAGAAGTTGTAAAAGAACACAATAAGGCATCAATATGGACAGATGTATCACATCTATCGGTAAAAGGATTTTGGGATGTCATGGAAGTGGCAGATTACCCAATTGCATCTCATTCAAATGCAATGACAATTTGTAATCACCGCCGTAATTTGCTAGACGAACAAATTCTAGCATTAATTAAAAAGAAAGGTATGATTGGAATAACGTTTGTCCCTCAATTTTTAAGCAATCGAGAAACAGCAACTATCGACGATGTAATCAGACATCTTGATTATATTTGTTCATTAGGCGGAGAAAATCATGTTGGATTTGGGTCTGATTTTGATGGAATAACAGATACAACTATTGGACTTGAAAACTTTTCAGGGTATGAAGGACTTGTAAACAGTTTGTTGAAATATTACTCTGAAATCCAAGTGAAAAAATTTTTGTATCAAAATTTTGTGGAGAATTTACCAGCATAAATTAATCATTTTATATTGGTTTAATCTAAAATTAATTGAAAAATAAAAAAATATGCATTTTTCACCATAATTTGCTTGCTAAGGGTTGCTTTTTTTCGTTGATAGGTCTAGAATTGAAAGCGTTTAGTACATATCCAACGATATAAAATTGGATAGCATTTTAGACTTCAAAATTGGAATTTTCTTCCTGATTTGTCGTAAGAAATGGTCCATTTTCATTCAATAGAATATACATATTACAATTCAATACAACTCAGTTGGAAAGTGCTATGCTTATAAATTAATAAAAATCTTATATATAACGTATTCCAAAGGGGTGTAAGTCATGATCAATCAACTTTCGTGGAAAGTTGGCGGACAACAAGGGGAAGGAATCGAGAGTACGGGGGAAATCTTTTCCATCGCTCTGAATCGTTTAGGTTACTATTTATACGGTTATCGTCACTTTTCATCACGTATTAAAGGTGGACATACAAATAACAAAATTCGTGTAAGTACAACTCAAGTTCGTGCAATATCTGATGATCTTGATATTTTAGTAGCTTTTGACCAAGAAACAATTGATTTTAATTTTCATGAGTTACGCGATGGCGGGGTAGTATTGGCAGATGCTAAATTCAAACCAACCATTCCTGAAAATACGAAAGTTCATCTGTATTCTGTTCCCTTTACTGAAATTGCAACTGAACTTGGCACGTCCCTAATGAAGAACATGGTCGCAATTGGAGCTACTAGCTCATTACTAGATCTTGATTTAAATGTGTATCTAAATGTGGTAGATGAAATCTTTGGACGTAAGGGACAGCAAGTTGTTGAGAAGAATATGGAAGCAATCAAAGCCGGTGCAGAATTCCTTACTAATCTACTTAGTGAAGATGTAATAATGAAATTAGATAAAGCAGACGGAAAGCAACGTATGTTCATGATTGGAAATGACGCTATCGCTCTGGGTGCTTTAGCGGGTGGAGCAAGATTTATGCCTGCATATCCAATCACACCAGCCTCTGAAATCATGGAATACTTAATTAGCAAGTTACCTGAATTTGGTGGAACAGTTATCCAAACAGAAGATGAAATTGCTGCATGTACAATGGCAATTGGATCTAACTACGCGGGTGTTCGTGCATTTACTGCATCTGCAGGGCCAGGATTATCGTTAATGATGGAATCAATCGGTTTATCAGGTATTACTGAAACACCGCTTGTTATTATTGATACACAACGTGGAGGTCCAAGTACTGGTCTTCCAACAAAGCAAGAGCAATCAGACTTACTAGCAATGATCTATGGTACACATGGTGAGATACCTAAGATTGTTATGGCTCCAAGTACTGTTCAGGAAGCATTCTATGACATTATTGAAGCATTTAATCTTGCAGAAGAATATCAGTGCCCGGTAATTTTCCTAACAGATTTACAGCTTTCATTAGGGAAGCAAACTGTTGAACCTCTTGATTATTCAAAAATTGAAATCAGACGTGGCAATCTGCTTCTTGATGACGAATTACCAGAATTAGAGAATAAAGAATACTTTAAACGCTATGAAGTTACAGAAAGTGGTATTTCTCCACGTGTTGTACCTGGTGTAAAGAATGGAATTCACCATGTAACTGGTGTTGAACATAACGAACAAGGTAAGCCATCTGAGGCTGCAAGCAACCGTAAGGATCAAATGGAGAAACGACTTAAAAAGACTAAAAATATTCGTTTCAATACACCTGTTCATAAAAACGCTAAACATGAAGAGGCGGACCTATTAGTTGTAGGTTTTAACTCAACTCGTGGTGCGATTGAAGAAGCGATGACTCGTCTTGAAAATGATGGTATTAAAGTGAATCATGCTCAAGTTCGTTTAATCCATCCTTTCCCAACTGAAGAAATTTTACCGTTAATTCAATCAGCTAAGAAAGTATTAGTGGTTGAAAATAATGCTACTGGTCAGCTCGCAAACATTATGAAGATGAATGTAGGACATGCAGACAAGATTACTAACTTCTTAAAATATGACGGTAATCCATTCCTACCTCATGAAGTTCACACAAAATGTAAGGAGTTGTTCGAATATGGCAACATTTAAAGACTTTCGGAATAATGTAAAACCTAACTGGTGTCCAGGATGTGGAGACTTCTCCGTACAAGCAGCGATTCAGCGTGCGGCTGCAAATGTTGGTCTTGAGCCTGAACAGCTAGCTGTGATTTCAGGGATAGGATGTTCTGGACGTATTTCTGGATATATCAATGCTTATGGATTGCACGGAATTCATGGCCGTTCTTTACCAATCGCTCAAGGTGTAAAAATGGCTAACCGTGATTTAACAGTCATTGCATCTGGTGGTGACGGTGACGGATATGCAATTGGGATGAGCCACACAATCCATGCAATTCGTCGTAATATAGACATCACATATATTGTTATGGATAACCAAATCTATGGTTTAACAAAAGGTCAAACTTCTCCAAGAAGTGAAATGGGCTTTAAAACAAAGAGCACTCCAAAAGGCTCTATCGAGTCTGCTCTTTCTGTCATGGAAATGGCATTAACAGCTGGTGCTACTTTTGTTGCACAAAGCTTCTCAACTGACCTTAAAGATTTAACAGCTCTAATCGAAGCTGGAATCAAGCACAAAGGTTTCTCTTTAATCAATGTGTTTAGCCCATGTGTAACTTATAATAAAGTCAATACATATGACTGGTTTAAAGAAAACCTAACAAAACTTGGCGATGTTGAGGGATATGATCCATCAGACCGTTCAGTAGCTATGCAAACGTTGATGAAGCATAATAGTCTTGTTACTGGGCTCATCTATCAAAATACAGAAAAGCCTTCTTATCAAGAACTTGTTCACGGTTATGGTGAAGCGCCGCTTGTACATGCAGACTTGAATTTAGATGAAGAAAAGTTTAATAAACTAGTTGCAGAATTTATGTAATACAAACAAAACCCTACTAAGAACGATTCTCTTAGTAGGGTTTTTAATATAGTTTCAGTCAAAATCGGCCTTATGGCTGCACGAGTCTTTTACAATTCTTTATATCTTTACTCGTTAATTGTTGAATGTTAAAATAGGCATGTGTGTCTGTTAGTAGAATTAGTTACTTAAAACTGCTAAAATTGTACATTTTTCTACATTTATACGGTTTTATTGTATTAATACTTGTTAAACCTTATACTAGTAAAATGGAATTTTATTTTTTTGAAAATGTAGTTTTTAGATAAAGAAAGGAGATACAACATGAACGAAAAACAACGTCTTGAAAGTACTCAAGTAAAACCTGCGGACAAAAAATCCGAAAAGGATTACAGTAAGTATTTTCAATCCGTTTACCAACCACCTTCTTTAAAAGATGCGAAGAAGCGCGGTAAAGAACAAGTCAATTACTTAAAAGAATTTTCGATTCCTGAGGACATGAAGAATGCAGGAAAAGGAAAACGCTTTTTAATCCGTACGTATGGCTGTCAAATGAATGAACATGATACGGAAATAATGGCTGGTATTTTTATGGAAATGGGCTATGAGCCAACTGAAAATACGAAGGATGCCGACATCATTTTACTTAATACATGTGCGATCCGTGAAAACGCTGAAAACAAAGTATTTGGTGAAATCGGTCATTTAAAACCTTTAAAACTTGAAAATCCTAATCTTTTAATTGGTGTTTGTGGATGTATGTCCCAAGAGGAATCAGTTGTGAATAAAATCCTTGAAAAACATCAATTCGTTGATATGATTTTCGGTACACATAATATTCATCGCCTACCTTATATTGTTAAAGAAGCTATGTTTAGTAAAGAGATGGTTGTTGAGGTTTGGTCTAAGGAAGGGGACATCATTGAAAACCTTCCAAAAGTACGTAAAGGAAATATCAAGGGTTGGGTAAACATTATGTATGGATGTGACAAATTCTGTACGTACTGTATCGTTCCATATACTCGTGGTAAGGAACGTAGCCGCCGCCCAGAGGATATTATTGAAGAAGTACGTCACTTAGCTAGACAAGGCTATCAAGAGATTACCTTACTTGGCCAAAACGTAAATGCGTATGGTAAAGATTTTGAAGATGTGAAATATGGTTTAGGAGACTTAATGGACGAGTTACGTAAGATTGATATCCCGCGTATTCGTTTCACAACAAGTCACCCTCGTGATTTCGATGATCATTTAATTTCAGTGCTCGCTAAAGGTGGAAATCTTATGGAGCACATTCATCTCCCAGTACAATCTGGAAGCTCACAAGTATTAAAATTAATGTCACGTAAATACACAAGAGAAACATATTTAGAGCTAGTTCGCAAAATGAAAGAACAAATTCCGAACGCTTCATTTACAACTGATATCATTGTTGGTTTCCCAAATGAAACGGATGAACAGTTCGAAGAGACACTTTCCTTATATAAAGAAGTAGAATTTGATTCGGCTTATACCTTCATATATTCACCACGTGAAGGAACTCCAGCTGCCAAAATGGAAGATAATATTCCAATGGAAGTTAAAAAGGAAAGACTTCAACGTCTCAACGCACTTGTTAATGAGATTTCTGCAAAGAAAAACCTTGCCTATAAAGGTCAAACAGTAGAAGTTCTTGTTGAAGGTGAAAGTAAAAACAATCCAGAAGTACTTGCTGGATATACAAGTAAAAATAAATTGGTTAACTTCAAAGGTCCAAAATCTGCAATTGGTAAAATTGTAAAAGTGAAAATTATCCAAGCAAAGACATGGACACTAGATGGAGAAATGATCGAAGAAGCGGTAGAGGTGAACTAAAATGGCACAATTTACAAAAGAACAAATCGTAGAACGCGCAACAGAACTAGCAAAAATGATTGCAGAAACACAAGAGGTTGACTTTTTTAAGCGTGCAGAAGCACAAATAAACCAGAATAAAAAAGTTCAAGAAATTATTGATAGCATCAAAAGCTTACAGAAACAAGCAGTTAATTTTCAGCATTTTGGAAAGTCTGAAGCATTAAAACAAGTTGAAGAAAAGATTGATAATCTTCAAGCAGAACTAGATAGTATTCCGGTTGTAGAAGAATTTAAGAATTCACAGATTGAAGTGAATGATCTTTTACAGCTTGTGGCACATACCATTTCTAACAATGTAACTAATCAGATTATTACATCTACTGGTGGAGATTTGTTAGCGGGAGAAACTGGCTCAAAAGTGAATAACAATAAGGGCTGTGGCTGCCACTAATTAATAAAAAGACAAAAGCTTAAGCTTTTGTCTTTTTTTATTTGTAAAGCATGTCTCTCATCAGGTTTTATTTTTTGCTTGTACGGCTTTGAAAAAAAGGTACATAAATGGGCGAACCCGCATACAATGAACTATACGGTACTCGTAAGGTTAAGTATAAAGAGAACGACAATGCATTTTTTTAGTATTTTCTTTGATTGGTTTATTCAACTTTTTTCGTGTACTCATAAGGAAACAACAAAGTAAATTGAAAAAAGTTTGTAAAAAGAAATCAGTCTTTAGCACACTAGTCAAATGTCCCGCATAGGATGAATTGAAGATTGATTGAGGAGGGTTTGTTCGAATGTCTGAATACAGAGAGATTATCACAAAAGCTGTTGTAGGTAAAGGACGTAAATTTTCACAGTCTACTTATACCATTTCTCCACCTCACCACCCATCAAGCATTTTGGGATGCTGGATTATTAACCACAAGTATGAAGCAAAGAAAGAAGGTAATAAAATAGTAGTATACGGAAAATTTGATGTCAACGTGTGGTATTCTTTTGGTAACAATACCAAAACAGAGGTTGTTACTGAAACACTTTCATACACAGACCACATCAAGCTAAAGTATAGAGACGAGAATTTCCTAGATGATGACTGTGACGTGATTGTTAATGTGTTGCAACAGCCAAACTGCTTAGAATGTACGATCTCACCTAACGGGAACAAAATTTTAGTTGAGGTTGAAAGAGAGCTAATGGCAGAAATTATTGGGGAAACAAAGGTTTGCGTACATGTGAATCCAGATGGATGCTATGATGATGATAAGGATTGGGATGTAGACGACGAAGAATTCGAGGATTTAAATCCTGACTTCTTAGTTGGCGATTTAGAAGAATAATTGGAAACTAGGAGGCATGACTTCCTAGTTTTTTTTTCATGTAATGGGAGACAAGTCCTGCCCTTTCCTTTTTTAAGTTATGTTATACTATTGGAAGATAAAACTTTACTCAGTCGGGCGACCGACTAAGTAAAGTCAAAGCCTCCGGCGGATGCCACGATTTTTCAAAGGTAACATTTCGAGCAAGTTCGAAAAAAATCGGGCGCAAATACGCCGAGGCGCATTTGATTGTTGTTGGGGGATTTTAAATGGCAGAGTATACGCCGATGATAAAGCAGTATTTAACGATTAAGGCAGATTATCAAGATGCCTTTTTATTTTTTAGACTAGGTGATTTTTACGAAATGTTTTTTGATGATGCAGTAAATGCATCACAAATTTTAGAAATAACGTTAACGGCTAGAGATGGTGGTGTTGAAGAAAAAATCCCGATGTGCGGGGTCCCTTATCACTCAGCTGCAGGATATATTGAACAATTAGTGAATCAAGGATATAAAGTTGCGATCTGTGAGCAAACAGAAGACCCAAAACAGGCAAAAGGTGTCGTAAAACGTGAAGTTATACAATTAATTACACCTGGAACTGTAATGGAAGGTAAAAACCTACTAGATAAAGAAAATAATTTTCTAGCAACCGTTTCAAACTTTTCCGATAATTCTTTCGGATTTGCATTAACTGACTTAACAACAGGTGAAAACCGCGTCTCATTATTGTCTTCCCAGTTTGAAGAAGTTATCGGAGAAATTTATGCAAATGGTGTAAAAGAGGTTGTTGTTTCGACAGATTTTGACGATCAGTATAAAAAAGCAATGATTGAACGTTGCCAGGTAACGATTTCGTATGAAGATAATTGCACAATTGCTGAACATTTTCAACAGCTTACCGAGAGGCTTGAGGATGAGAAATTGATTCTTACTTTTGGAAGATTATTAAATTATTTAATAAAAACGCAAAAGCGCTCACTTGATCACCTTCAACAGGTTCGTATTTTTTATATTAATCAATTCATGAAAATTGATCTTTATTCAAAACGTAATCTTGAGCTTACTGAAACGATCCGTAATAAAGGGAAAAAGGGTTCATTACTTTGGCTTCTGGACCAAACAGTTACTGCAATGGGAGGTCGTCTGTTAAAACACTGGATCGACAGACCGTTATTAAATAAAATTGAAATTGAAGCCCGGCTTAACATGGTTCAAACCTTTATTGATCACTATTTTGAAAGATTAGAATTAAGGGATTTATTGAAGGAAGTATATGATCTTGAACGACTGGCGGGACGTGTGGCTTTCGGAAATGTAAATGCAAGAGACCTATTACAACTCAAAAAATCACTTGAGCAGGTTCCGGGAATTTATCAACTTGTAACACAGTTGCAGCACCCATATGCGGACAATCTCAGCAAGCAAATGGATCTTTGCGAATCATTAACCGACCTTCTTAAACGTTCCATTAAGGAGTCAGCTCCTTTGTCTATTAAAGAAGGAGATATTATTCAAGATGGTTACAATGCCACCCTTGACCAATATCGTGATGCAAGCCGAAATGGTAAAACATGGATTGCATCCTTAGAAAAACAGGAACGAGAAAAAACAGGAATAAAGTCTTTAAAGATTGGATATAACCGTGTCTTTGGATATTATATCGAAGTAACAAAGTCCAATTTACAGTACTTACCCGAGGGTCTGTATGAAAGAAAACAAACTCTAACTAATGCAGAACGTTTTATCACCCCTGAGCTTAAAGAAAAAGAAACATTAATTCTTGAAGCAGAGGAAAAGATTGTCCAATTAGAATATGATCTTTTTCTTGATATTCGCGAACAAGTTAAGAGCTATATTCCAAGACTTCAGACATTAGCAAAGGTCATAAGTGAGCTTGATGTACTGCAGTGCTTTGCAACGATAAGTGAAGAACGCCATTATTGTATGCCTCATTTTTCTGAGGACAAGCTCTTTATTAAAGATGGACGTCATCCGGTTGTTGAGAAAGTGATGCAGGCACAGGAATATGTTCCAAATGATTGTGTGATGGAGCAAGGACGGTCATTGCTTCTTATTACAGGACCAAATATGTCTGGTAAGAGTACGTATATGAGACAGATTGCACTGATCTCAATTTTGGCACAAATTGGTTGTTTTGTTCCAGCAAGTGAAGCTGTTCTACCAATATATGATCAAGTATTCACTCGTATCGGTGCCGCAGATGACTTAATCTCTGGACAAAGTACTTTTATGGTAGAAATGCTTGAAGCAAAAAATGCCATTGTCAACGCAACATCGAAAAGCTTATTATTATTTGACGAAATTGGACGTGGAACATCTACTTATGACGGAATGGCGCTTGCACAAGCTATTATTGAATATATTCACCAAAATATCGGAGCACACACATTGTTCTCTACTCATTATCACGAGCTGACCGATTTAGAAACAGGTCTGGAAAACTTAGTGAATGTTCATGTGAGTGCGATAGAGGAAAATGATAATGTCGTCTTCCTTCATAAAATTAAAGAAGGCGCAGCAGATAAAAGCTATGGAATTCATGTAGCAAAACTTGCTGAGCTTCCTGAGAACTTAATTGAACGTGCAAAAGAAATATTAAATCATCTTGAGCAAGGTGAAAAAGAAATAGCTGTAACAAAAGAAGAATCGATTGACCTTACAGACAATTTACAGCTTTCATTTTTTGGGGAAACGAAGTCAACCTACCAAAAAGAAGAAAAGTATGTGTCTTCTAAGGAAAAGGATGTCTTGAAATCCATCAAAGATATGGATATTTTAGGACTTACACCTTTAGAGGCAATCAATAAGTTATACGAAATTCAAAAACAATTAAAAGGATAAAAACGAAGGTTCAATAAATTTTTGATTTTCTTAAAAGAGAATGAGGTGAAGGCATGGGGAAAATCGTCCAACTAGATGACCTTCTTTCAAATAAAATAGCAGCAGGGGAAGTAGTGGAGAGGCCAGCCTCAGTTGTAAAGGAATTAGTTGAGAATGCCATTGACGCAAACAGTACTGTTATCGAAATTGAAATAGAAGAAGCGGGCCTTTCCAAAATTCGAATTATTGACAATGGTGATGGCATGGATAGTGAGGATTGTGTGAATGCCTTTCATCGTCATGCAACAAGTAAAATAAAGGACGAAAATGATTTATTTCGAATCCGGACATTAGGGTTTAGAGGTGAGGCATTACCTAGTATTGCCTCTGTTTCTGAACTAGAAATGAAGACCAGTACGGGAGATAATTCAGGTACTCATATTCTCATAAAAGGTGGACAGATTGCGGAGAAAAAGGCAACAAATAGTCGTAAAGGAACTGACATTACAGTTTCTAATCTTTTCTTTAATACTCCAGCTCGCTTAAAATATTTAAAAACCGTTCACACAGAGCTTGGCAATATTACCGATGCTGTCAATCGGATTGCCCTTGCTCACCCGGAAGTTTCCTTTCGGTTATTGCATAATGGAAAACGCCTTTTATATACAAGTGGGAATGGGGATGTTAGACAGGTACTTGCTGCGATCTATGGTTTAGGAATTGCAAAGCAAATGGTCCCTATTCATTTGCAATCATTAGACTTTAGTGTAGAAGGCTATATATCTATGCCTGAAGTTACAAGGGCATCAAGAAACTATATATCAACCATTATTAATGGTAGATATATAAGAAATTTTCCACTAGTTAAAGCTATACAGCAAGGCTACCATACCTTATTACCGATTGGAAGATTTCCAATTGTCTTACTCGACATTAAGATGGACCCATTGTTAGTTGATGTGAATGTCCATCCAGCAAAACTAGAGGTTAGGATTAGTAAAGAACAAGAACTAAATCAATTAATTGATCAAGGAATTAAGGATGTTTTTAAACATAAACAACTAATCCCGGATGCCATAAATCCAAAGAAGAAGGAAGTTCAAAAATCGGAGCAGCAAGAATTTGTATTTCAGCATTCCATAAAAACTGAACCACAAGAAAAACAACCCTTTGTCCCTAAATTTGTTGAGACCATTCAACAGGCTTCGAGGAAAGAAGAACTTAATATTGAAACACCAACTCAGGTCATTACATCTGTATATGAAGAAAAACCATATGATACGGAAAAACTGGTAATTGAAGAAAATGATTACACAACTACCGGTTCCTTGGATGAGATTGAAGAGACAGATTTTGAAGGTACTGAAATCAACATAAACAAAGATGAACGTGTGCCAGTTATGTATCCCATCGGTCAAATGCACGGAACATATATCCTTGCTCAAAATGAGAAAGGTTTATATATTATCGATCAACATGCAGCTCAGGAGCGAATTAAATATGAATATTTCAGAGAAAAAGTAGGAGAAAATATTTCTGATCTTCAGGAACTTCTTCTTCCGATTACATTGGAATATTCAACTGATGAATGTATCAACATAAATGCGCATAAGCAAGATTTAGAACAGGTTGGAATCTACTTGGAACCATTCGGCCATAACAGTTACATTGTACGTTCACATCCCCAATGGTTTCCAAAAGGTGATGAAAAAGAAGTCATTGAGGAAATTATCGAGCAAGTGCTTAATGATAAGAAAATAGATATTAAGAAATTAAGAGAGGCAGCAGCGATTATGATGAGCTGTAAAGCTTCTATAAAAGCGAACCACCATTTACGTAACGATGAAATATTTGCATTACTTGAAACGCTCCGTAAAACAAGTGATCCATTTACATGTCCTCACGGTCGACCAATCATCATACACCATTCGACCTATGAAATGGAAAAGATGTTCAAACGAGTCATGTAAATAAACGATATAAAAAGTGCGGAAAACTCGCTAAATAGGCGAGTTTTCCCTATATAAGACAAAAGTAGTAGGAAACTATGATAAGGTTCAAGAAAATTGTTATTTTCTAAGTCAATTTGGTTATAATAATTTAGTATTCGTCTTATTATCTATGTTACGATAATAGTATGAATTGAGGTAAAGGTAGTGATTGATTGGAAGAATTGAAAAAAGAAAAACTTGTCGTTCTAATTGGTCCAACCGCAGTTGGAAAGACGAAACTAAGCATAGAACTTGCCAAAAAGCTTAATGCTGAAATTATAAGTGGAGATTCCATGCAAATTTATAAAGGGATGGACATCGGTACTGCCAAAATCACTAAAGATGAAATGGAAGGGATACCCCACCATCTCATTGATATTAAGGAACCACATGAGAGTTTTTCGGTAGCAGAGTTTCAAGAGGTTGTAAGAAAGTTAATAACGGAAATACATAATCGTGGTAAATTACCGATGATTGTTGGGGGGACAGGGCTTTATATTCAATCTGTATTATATGATTATCAATTTACAGATGATGCCTCAAACCCTGAATATCGGAATATACTTGAAAAAAAAGTTGCTGAAAGGGGAGTTGAACCTCTTTATCAGGAACTAAAAAAAATAGATCCGGAGAGTGCAGAACGGATTCACCCCAACAATGTAAGAAGAGTCATTCGAGCCTTAGAGATTTACAAAACAACTGGGAAAACGATGACCGAATATTTGGAGGGACAGAAGCATGAACTTATCTATGATGTTGCCCTAATTGGATTAACAATGGAACGAGAGAAATTGTATGATCGCATTAACCATAGGGTTGACTTGATGATAGAGTCGGGACTGCTTGAAGAGGTAACAAAATTCCATTCTCAAGGTTTACGAGATTGCCAATCCATCCAAGCAATTGGCTATAAAGAACTTTATAGTTATTTAGATGGGGCATCATCCCTAGACGAAGCAATCCAACAATTAAAACAAAATACACGCAGATATGCAAAGCGACAATTAACATGGTTTCGAAATAAAATCGATGTAAAATGGTTTGATATGTCAGCAAATAATGAGTTTAAAGAAAAATTTAATGAAATTTATAAATATATAGCAGGAAAGCTAGGAATTTAAGAGAATAGATAATATAAGATGTATTCGATTGTTCAAAATTGGGCAATGACAGTTTCGGCATTTTGTGCCGTAGATTCTAGAGGAGGACATTTCATGAAACAAGCAATCAATATCCAAGACCAAATTTTAAACACTCTACGTAAGGATGGGACATTTGTAACAGTATTCTTATTAAATGGATACCAATTACGAGGATTAGTGAAAGGCTTTGATAACTTTACAGTTCTATTAGAAACTGAAGGGAAGCAGCAACTTATTTATAAGCACGCAATTTCTACTTTCGCTCCACAAAAAAACATTAAACTAGAGCTTGAATAAATTACCGAAAAAACAACCTTACTTTGATAAGTAAGGTTGTTTTTTTCATCTTGTCTAATTTTTCTTCAAGATTTGTAAATTGGCTCATATACATATAGTGTTATGGAATATTTTCCGGGAAAGCGCAATCTTTGACAAAAAGCAAGAGTCTTTTGTAATAAAAGTGAGAAAATTGTAGAAATAAAAGGGAAAAGGAAAAGTCTTGCGATTTACGACTAGTTCCAGCGCCTAGCCCGTCGAGGTCATAAGCCACTTTAGATTGAAGGCAAAGAGCGCCATCCATTCTAAATCGTCTTATGCTTGTCGGACTTGCACATGATGTGTTGACATCGATGTTCAGATATTATAGGCTTGCACTTTTGTTTTTTCCTTGGGCTTTTGTCACGAATTTAACCCAACAACGTATAATGTACTGAAATGAGAGGTGAGAGCTCTTGGATCAACAACCCATTACAATGAAGAACAATGGACAAATAAATGTCGTTCTGAATGGAGAAAAAAAGAAATTAAAAGTACTGCACTCTACATCTAGAGAAGCTATTTCAACGAAAATCCAAACAAAACATACAGCTCTAAAAGAAATAGAGGAAGAAATGAGCGCTCTTGTAGGTATGGATGAAATGAAGAAAATGGTAAAGGAAATCTATGCTTGGATTTATATTAATAAAAAGCGAGAAGAACAGGGTTTAAAGGTAGGAAAACAAGCATTACACATGATGTTTAAAGGAAACCCTGGAACAGGTAAGACGACTGTTGCACGATTATTAGGGAAATTATTTCTGCAAATGAATGTCCTATCAAAAGGGCATCTCATTGAAGCAGAAAGAGCTGACCTGGTCGGGGAATATATTGGTCATACCGCACAAAAGACACGGGATTTAATTAAAAAGGCTATTGGTGGCATATTATTCATTGATGAGGCGTATTCCCTAGCTAGAGGTGGAGAAAAGGACTTCGGAAAAGAAGCTATAGATACGTTAGTTAAACATATGGAAGATAAGCAGCACGAATTTGTTTTGATTTTAGCGGGATACTCAAAAGAAATGGACCATTTCTTATCTTTAAATCCAGGATTATATTCTCGTTTTCCACTTGTAATTGATTTTCCGGATTATACCGTTGAACAGTTAATGGAAATTTCAGCAAAAATGATGGTGGAACGTGAATATGAATTCAGTCCAGAGGCAGAAAGAAAATTACGTGAGCATTTACTTGCTGTTAAAATGGATTCTTACCCCGGAAAATTTAGTAATGGGCGTTACGTTCGGAATATCATCGAAAAATCAATTCGAAGTCAAGCAATGAGATTATTAATCGACGATACTTACAGTAAACAGGACCTTCAGACAATAAGAACACAAGACTTGATTTTCAAAGAATAAACGTGCCGCCTATTATTAGGCGGTTTATTTTAATTAGTCTTTTTAAACCACACGCTCTGCGTGTGTGCAAACGAAACTTATAGAGTCGTACCAGAAGACAAAAA
>NZ_JBPFDQ010000049.1:0-41942 GCF_059415045.1 Ferdinandcohnia sp. SAFN-114
CGTACCAAACGAAGTGCGGTAGCGTTGAGTTATAAAAAGTCTCAAATTTTATTGTCCACTTTCTTGACAGAAGACCATTATCCTGCCATCTTTGTCCGATAAGTACAAAATTCTGTCCGATATCCAAGATTAGTAGAAAAAAACGAGTACATCATTCAAAATGGCTTGGCATTTTACAAGAGTTCTTGAAGGGAAATAAGATGTTATCCAGAATATAGGAAGGAGAATTTAAATCAGAGCTTAGCGTTAACCAGCTGATTGTGTTAACTACTTGCAAATAAGGAGAGCAGTTTATGGAAAGTTTATTAAGAAAATCAGGTTTTTATGGACTTATATTTGGCTTGGCGATATCTATACTATTTGTCAATTATAAAGATGTTTCACCGATAGATGGTGGTCATATAACAACATATAAACCAGTATTTGATTATATCATTACAATTTTACGGATTGGTATTATTGGCATGTTTTTAGGTCTATTTATTGGTTGGAAAAGCTATGAAAGTAAGCATAAAGCACAACTAAAGTCATATTACCTTACAGTCTTTTTTGCTGTTTTTGTTATCTCCATAATAATAATGATGGTATTTAATTGGTAAACATGTAGTTATCGCATTATTTTACAATTAGTTTATCAATTCTTCTTCTCCAAAAAACAAGAACATATCAGGCAGACATGTTCTTGTTTTTTGTGTGATGTTTTTAAAGGCTAGCTTTTATTTAGCACTTTGGAAAATAGCAAGCACCGATAATGATTAATAAGATAAACAACACAACGATCAATACGAAGGTATTATCGTTACAAGGTTCAGGACAAGCATATCCATAACTAGGGGTAAAATCATAGCTTGGGGCTGTATATGTCGGTTGTGGTGCTACGTAAGGGGTATGAAAAGATGCCGCATTTACGTTAGATAAATTTAGCTCCATGTTCTTACTTCCTTTCTCTTGTGTAGATTCCCTACAGTATACTCACCTAGTCTCAAAATGCCACGTTTCTCTAAGAAAATGGGTCATTGTCACGGGCTGATAAAAGTATTACGGAGAACCTTTTATGTAATATTTTGGTATTGTTGTGTGGTAAAATTGTTTACATAAGTAGCCAGTACATTTCGTGGTTTTGGGGGTTAGTTTGGTGAAGGAAGATAAAAAGTTTTCGTACATAAGTATGTTTTTTGGGGGAGTTGGGACTGTATTAATTTTATTAGCGGCAATTAAGCTACTTGATTCGGATAAATTATATGAGGGGTATCTTGTAATTTTCGGTTTTATATTCACAATCGGTTATATTAACAATTTAGAGTCTAAAGCGGGTGTAAGTAAAAAAGCAACCTGGGTTAGAGCAATCCTTTCCATGGTGGTCTTATTACTAGTTTCATATTTTGTATTTTTCTTATGAATGGAGGGATTGTTAAGTGAGAAAGGGTAAAAAAAGATTTAGTTTGGGTGGGTTACTCGTGATCTTTTTAATCCTATCCTTATTATTTAACCCAACAAAACAAGACTATATAGAATATACAAATTTTAATGAGATCCCAGCAGAATCTTTCAATGAACCAGTTGATATCGAAATAGAAAGGAAAAATTTCTTTATCTTTTCAACTTATGCCCCAAAATTGAGGGTCTTCGAAAGTTACGGCATTGTTCATTTAGGATTTATGAACAGTTTTTTTCAAATCTCTGATGGACAGTACGATTACCCATGGTGGTTAAAACTTTTCAACTAGGCTGTTCACGTAGATGAATATACAAATGATTTTATAAGACGGAATATTTTGAAACTAAACGAAGGGTAGATCCGTATAGACACAAAAGGGGGAGCTGATTTGGCCGAAGTTATTTTGTGTTTGATATTAATGATTCCTTTATATGCAGTGTTAATTTGGACCTACTTCAATCCAGAGGAAAGTATGTTATTCGGGCAAAGGTGGATGTATAAGGGAGAACCTGAGTTTTCGGAACATGCCATTCGTTATACGAAATTTATGGCACGCGTAGGTATTTTACTTATAACAATGGTATTCGTCCTCTTTATTATTGATCATATCATAATCCGACTTATCATCATTCTTGGATTCATTTCTTATGTGATCATCGGGGGCTATCGGTTACTCCAAAAATATTTGGAATCTTAAAATGTCGAAAATTTAGGATGTAAAAAAACGAAAAAATTATCATTTTTTGTAAGCGATTTTTGTATAATGGATTTAGGCACTACAGGGCATCTGCAGTGCTTCCTTTTTTATAAGAAAGATGGAGGGAACATTTGATGGAAAATGAGATTTTGGTAGATAAAGACAAACAAGAAAAACCAAAAGTGAAGGTAGAGCGGAAAGAAGGGGAACCAACTGCAGCCTTTAAAGGGGCTTCGTGGGCAGCGTTATTAGTTGGTGTTGCTGCTTATCTTATTGGTTTATTTAACGCCACAATGGAACTGAATGAGAAAGGGTATTACTTTGCAATCTTAATTTTTGGTCTGTATTCATCTGTTTCTTTGCAGAAAGCTGTAAGAGACAAAGAAGAGGGAATTCCAGTAACAAGTATCTATTATGGAATTAGTTGGGTTGCACTCATTGTATCCGTATCACTAATGGCTATTGGGCTTTACAACGCAGGAAGTATCGTTTTAAGCGAAAAAGGATTTTACGGAATGGCATTTGTTCTAAGTATTTTTGCAGCTATAACCGTTCAAAAGAACATTCGTGATACACAAAAGGCAAGAGAAAGAGATTAAGAGATGAAAAGAGGACCTTCCATCTTTAAAATGGATGGTCCTTTCCTTTTTGTTTTTTTCGTTTCCATAACAAAAACGGGGTCCAACTTAATAAGATAATGAGTAGGATGGATACAAGCGTAAGGGTTACAGTATCCGTCATCAAGATTGCTGTGTAATCTCTAAAATCCATCTTTTTAGCAAAGACCTGATAAGGGTTATCGACATTATAGACGATTGGCATTTCCTCGGTATATTTTTTATAACTATGCCATGTGACGCCCTTTACGATAAAAATACTTTCGTGATCCTTCGGTTTATACATCAAGGAGATGTAGTACTCATTTTCGTTGTAGATTGATGTTCCCCTATCAAAACCACGATCCGTAACAATAGCCATTGTTTCAACATGATTCTTTCCAAAATATTTCTCATACCCGTTTTCAAGTGCTAATTTTGTTTCTGTTGAAAGAAAGAGAAGGAGAGCTAGTATCAAACTACCAAATATAAGTAAAGAAATCACAAAACCTGCAATCTTATTAATATACAAGCGTCTTGAAATAGTTGAAAATAATTTCCTTATTATTTTAATTTTGCCTAACCAATATAAAATATAGCCGATGGGATACAGGCTAAAGACGGTTAACAAAATATAAAACCAGCGTATTTCCTCTTTTAACAGTGTCTCTGTATAAAATTTTCCGTCAACCTCATAACCGGAAATTGTATCCCCAACATCAATTTCTTCAAATAATTCCTTAGAGATTGTAATCATGGAATCATTATGTTTTGTAGGGATACTACTATCGGGCAAGACACCGATTTGGACGGAGAACCTAGGCCCTTCCAATAGTCCATTCACTACATACTTACGCCAAACCCTCTCCTCAACTTGATTTTGCTCCGCTTTTTCAAGGAACTTCCGATGCTCCTGAACGTTATCATAGATCGTATAAAGGATAACTATAAATGCAACCAATGCCAGCAACTTCAACCCATTTTTGTCCCATAAATCTTTCATGAATGACACCCTTAATTTTCCTTTTTGACTAGTATAACATCGTTTAGGGTGTTTTTATTTTCTTTGACAAAAAAAGAGCTGTATCTTAACAGCTCTTTTACATAGTATAGATTAGTTTCCAGGCTTGAATTTGATTTTCATTGCTTCGGCCATTAACACGGGTAGGTTTGTGTTTTCATGTAATCCGCTAAATAAATGAGACCCTGGTCCGAATGCATATAAAGGAACGTCAGTACCAGTGTGCCCTGAGCTTGACCAGCCAACAATTGCACGTTCAGAAACAACTTGATTGATTGCAATCGATGGAGAGTTAGCAGCCTTGATTCTTTCCACTTCGGCAGCAGTTAAATCCAAATTTGTATATTGCTTAACCACTTCCTTTACATTACTGCGGTCAGCGTTCAGTTTGCTTTCCATGAAATCACCAGTTGCTGTAACGTTACGTAAAACATCGAGATTTGCATCTCCTTTTCCATAACCACCGACTGACATCCCGCCAGTATCATGGTCACCAGCAACAATCACTAATGTGTTGCCATCCTTCTTAGCAAATTCTACCGCTTCCTTAACAGCAAGTTCAAATGCTTCACTGTCCTTCATTGCCCATGCAGCATCATTATCATGACCAGCCCAATCAATTTGGCTTCCTTCAACCATTAAGAAGAACCCATCCTTATCCTTTTTAAGAACGTCTATCGCAGTTTCTGTCATTTCTGCAAGGCTAGGCTCGTTGGTTTCATCACGATCTAATTCAGGTGCCATGCCGTCTTCAGCAAATAGCCCGATAAGTTTGTTTGATTTCTGGACTTTTTTAAGCTCATCGTGATTTGTAACATATTGATATCCATTTTTGACGGCCTCATTCAGTAAGGTTTCAGGGAAGTATTTTTTACCTCCGCCAAGAATAACATCGACATCATTTTCTAGCAATTGTGGTGCAATATCTGCTTCATTTGAACGTGAAGCTACATGAGAAGCAAATACAGCGGGTGTTGCATGTGTAATTGTTGAAGTTGCAACTAAGCCTGATGATTTTCCTTTCTCTTCAGCAACTTCAAGAATTGTTTTTAAATCTTTCCCATCTGGAGATGTACTAATCATCCCATTATTTGTTTTGATTCCAGTTGCCATAGCTGTACCTGCTGCGGCTGAGTCGGTCACCTCTGAGTTAGAGGAATAGGTGCGATGCATCCCAACAAGCATTGAATCAAGCACAGTTTCCTCACCTTTATACCATCTGTAGTTCGTTGCATATGAAGCAGAGTAGCCGTCTGGAACCATAAAAATAACATTTTTAGCTTTACCATTATTCGTATCTGGCTTACTTGATTTCGCATCAGCAGTAGGAACTGAAAAGTTTCCAACAAGGGCTCCAAGTGCGAGTGAAGACACAACAGCAAACGGGATCAGTTTCTTTTTAATAGATTTGTTTTTCATTACTATTCCTCCTAAAATGTTGTTAGGATTAGTATAGAATTCGAGTTTGAATATCGCTTTACTAGAAAGTAAATAAAAGGTTAATAGGAAAAAATGGTACAAACCTCATGCTTCATATATATCTATAAAAAGATAAATAGATATTTTAGCATAATCTTTTTAGCTATTACGGTTAGTTAATTGGTTCCTTTTGATGGGAAGTTTCAGTATAACTTTTGAGATGGGAAGTGAAGGTAATTCGAATGTACTAGACACGCCTACATCTTTTATTTACACTTCTGATACAATATTTACTTTTTTAGCTAAAACGTTTAAGGATTAGGGGGACTCATCATGAGATGTGGAGCAAAATGCTTTCTGGTTGAAATAGAGGTAGACGGAAAAGTAAAAGTTGAGTCAGTCAACGCAAGAACATCGGCGGAAGCGAGAAAACATATCCGAAAACAATTGGGGCAAGACACTGAAATTCTGACAGTTAAAGAAGAGAAGAAGAAAGTATAATGATAAAAGGGTATGTTTGGGATGGGGGAAACTAACGTAAAAAAGATGATTTAATGTGTATGAATTGTTTGAACGATTCCATGTGCGTTGTCTATGACAGCGCATTTTTTATTGTTTTTTTAGGTTATTTTCGTAAACTTTGTTGCTCTTTGATCCGATTATGCAAGGGGTATATTATTGTCCATTCAGTGATTTCAGTGGATGGTACGAGATCCTCGAAAATGCTTGCATTTTTTTCGTGCGGTGTAGCTTCAAGGAAGCAATTCAACGTCCTGCGGGAATAGCGAGCCAGGTGAGACACCGCAGTGAACATAGCGACTTGTCCAGTTCCAGCGGCTAGAAATTCGAGAAATTTCAACTCCTCCTTCAGAGGCAAAAAACTCCTCTTTGTCGGAGTCTCCGACGCACAGGACGTGCTAGTGCCGACTCCGCCACAGGACGTGGCGCTTTAGTCGGCCAATTTTCTCGTTTCTGTGCAAGCCGCCTCCACATTTCATTGAGGAGGCTTGCGGATCGCCCGCGGAAAGCGAGTACCAGGAGTGGAAATCACCCTACATATAAAAGCAAAAATCTTTTAGAAAAAAGCCTTTTTTAAAAAGAATAGCTAAAAAAACGGATGTAAATTCTGGAAGCACATGCTACTTTATAAGTAATGTAGAGTAATACAAATCTAAATAAAAGGGAGATCGCGATTGATGAGCCAATTCATTCGAGACCAATATCCACTTAAAGGGAAAAATGTACTAATTACTGGAGTTAGCCGTCGCCAAGGGATTGGGTATGCTATAGCCCGCCAAGTGGCTGCATGGGGAGCATCTGTTATGATTCATCATTTCCAGCCGCACGATCAAGATCAATCATGGGGTGCGGATGATTTGAGTGAAGTACTGAAAGGTATTAACGCAGAGCTAATAGAAGGTGCATTTCTATATGACATAAGCGGGAATTTTTTAGAGCCTGAAGAACCAAAAAGGGTGATGGATGAAATCCGTAATAAATGTGGACATATAGATGCTCTTGTTTGCAATCATGCAATGAGTGGTAGCGATGGTTTACTTGGTGAACTGACTGTAGAAATGTTAGATAAACACTGGGCTGTAAATGCACGCTCGTCCATTCTACTCGCACAATATTTTGCAGCTCAACATGATCCTAAATCAGGCAGAGGAAAAATTATTTTCATGACCTCGGGACAAAGATTAGGTCCCATGCCAGGAGAAGTTGCCTACGTTGCTTCGAAGGGAGCGCTTGCTGATGTAACGCTGACACTATCAGATCAATTGGCTGATCAAAACATTACTGTGAATACCGTGAACCCGGGACCAGTTGATACGGGGTATATGACCGAGGAATTATGGGAACATCTTAAACCCATGTTCCCATTTGGAAGGATTGGGCAGCCGGAAGATCCAGCGCGTCTTATTGCGTGGTTATTAACGGATGAAGCTTCGTGGATGACCGGACAAATTATTAATACAGAAGGAGGCTTTGGACGTTGGCGTCATCCTTCCTGATGGAGGAGTTTAAAGCTGTACGTACCAGTCTTAGAAACGATAAATGCTTTACCGGAATCACACTCAGATTAGGGAGTTTTAGGAATATTGTCATGAACTGAAGAATAAACGTTATAATACAAGCCTTCCTAATCTTTTCGTTAAGGTGCTGATTTTTTGAATAGGAATAAGAATATTAGTGTAGCAATTCTTTTGCTGATTTTGATACTCGTTATTCTGATTGTCCATGTGATCCTTCATGTAAATGTGTATGTTGTCTACAGCGCAAGTCTTGGTACGATTTTTATGATTGGCCTTATCATATTTCTCATTGTTTTACTCATATTAAAAACATAACCGTCTAAAGAGGTGTTAATCAAAGAAGGATTAACACCTCTTTTTGTTGAACTAAAGTAATATTACAGTTGTCATTTCTTACAAATTGGAGGTTCCTATGGCGTTTCTATTTTGGCCGTTTATGATTGTATCACTTATCCTTTCCGTTTTATCAATCTATAAAAGAAAACCTTTATTACTCGTAATATCAGCTGTGCTTATAGTACCACTGTCACTATATCTTGCAGCTACACCACGTTTTGAAATATGGGGACTTATATTTCCATTGTTTTATGTCGGGGCTGCCGTGTCCCTAGCCAGAAAAGTAAAATGGTTATCCATTTTGCTGGTATCTCCAAATTTTATTCTTATTGGGTGGATAGGATTTTCGGTAATGAATCAGTAATTTGTAGAGGAGTGTCTCAACATGGAAGTACAGGTAATAAAATTACAAACAGATAGTATGAATGCAATGAAGAAGTTCTATGCTGACCTTTTCGGATTTCCATTAATAAATGAAAATAAAAGTAGCTTTCGAATTAAAGTAGGTTCTAGCGAGTTAGAATTTACTACGGAAAATGTAAAAGGGAATCCGTTCTATCACTTTGCCTTTAATATTCCTTCTAACCAGTTTAGTAAAGCTAAGTCATGGGTCAAAGAGAGGGTGGAACTAAATGTGGAGGATGGGGATGATGAAGTCTATTTTTCTTTCTTTTCCGCACATGCTTTCTATTTTTACGATCCAGCTGGGAATATTGTAGAGTTCATTTCAAGGCAGGGCTCAAAAGAAGAAGCAAAGCCATTCTCGATAGACAATGTGATAAATATTAGTGAAATAGGACTTACAGTAAATGATGCAATTAGTGCTGGCACTCGGTTAATAGAAATTGGTATAAATGAGCGTGACAATAATCCACTTAGTCAAACATCACTAAATTTCATGGGAGATAAATCAAAAGGAGTATTCATCATATTAAATCAACCTGGGAGAAGATGGATCTTTTCCGATAAAATCTCTGCAATATTTCCAATTGAAATTTTAACAACAGATGGCAGAAAAATTATAGTTAATTCTGAAAATCTGATAGAAGTGTATGAATAATAACCACTATTTTGTTTTTTAATTATTTTGGAAGGTGAATGTATATGCAACAAGTAACATTAATTCGGCCATCACTAGACTATCAATTTGAATATCTATCTTTCTACAATGAATGGAAAGAAAGTAATGAAGATATGGTACCTTGGGTGATTAGTAAAGACCCATCAAATTTTCAAGATATGCTTCAATCTCTATTTGATGCTGAAAAAGGAGAAAATCTCCCGGAAAATTGGGTACCTGACTCGACCTTTTGGTTAGTTGGTGAAAATAAAAAAGTAATTGGTGCAGTAAATATCCGCCATCGATTAACTGAAACGTTATTCAACAGTGGTGGTCATATTGGATATGGAATCCGTCCCTCTGAGCGACGTAAGGGGTACGCATCGAAACTTTTAGCGTTATCTTTAGAAAAAGCGAAAGAACTTGGGATTCAAAAAGCCTTAGTTGTTTGTGATGAGGATAATATAGGTTCATTAAAAACAATAGTAAATAACGGTGGGGTACCTGATACGGACTTTATCGAAGAAGATGGAAATGTAATTAAAAGGTTTTGGATAGAAATTTAGATACTTTTGCTTAAGGTTAGAACTAGATAGTTTCCTTCGCACCAGCATTAATTCTCTCCGGATTAATGCTGTTTTTTTGCTATTTTTAAGATAATTTATTATACATAATTGATGGTTAACACTATATTCATAGCAAAAAACACTTGACTATAAGGAAAATTTTTTGGTAAAGTTACAAACAGACCGGTTGGTATGGTGGAGGTGTACTACGGAGAATGGATACAAAATCGCTGATAATCGAAATCGCGACAAAGCTCTTCCAGCAAAAGGGTTATATAGGTGTTGGACTAAATGAAATTTTAAAAGCATGCAATATTTCAAAAGGTTCGCTTTATCACCACTTTCCAAATGGAAAAGAGGAATTGCTTATTGCTTGCCTCCAAGAACTGAATGCAACCATTACTCAGGACATTGAGGCGATATTTGAACGGTGCCCGAACACAATAGATGCTACCAACGCTATGATTGATCAATTAATCGTTCATTTTGAAACTGAAGGAACGATTGCTGGATACACGTTTAGCAGTATTGTCAGCGAGATGGCTTCGCTAAGTGAGCCCGTCCGCAATGCTTGTTCTCTTTTATATAATAAAATGCAACAGATTTATTCGAACAAATTAGTAGCAGATGGATTTTCGAGAGAAGCGGCGGATTCTATCGCCCTCGCGATGGTGGCGATTGTTGAGGGTGGAATGATGCTTTGTTTAACACAAAAATCAAGCCATCCACTAGTAACCATTTCTCAAGTACTTCCAAATTTATTACATGGTAAGTGCTAAGTACCCAAAAAAAGAATAATATGGTTTTTGAAAAACGGCTAATTCCACTTTTTCATGAGCACAGCTCAGGTAGAAGAGGGATTGGCTTTTATTTTGCCAAAAACAGACCAAACTCAGGTCAAATCAAAGAATAAGGAGATTTTTATGAATACACTATTACAAGTCAAAAGCCCTAAGATGATGGCATTTATTTTAATGTTTGGTACCTTTATCGGATTGTTTGGTGAAACAGCATTAAACATGGCCTTAACAAATATTATGGGTGAATTTTTAGTTAAACCTGCAATTGCCCAATGGCTGACCACAGGATATTTATTAGTTTTAGCGATACTAGTACCAATTTCTGCCCTGTTGATGAAATGGTTCTCTACGAGACAATTAGTAATTGGGGGATTAGTTATTTCACTTTTAGGAGCGGTATTAGCTGCCCTATCTCCAAATTTTGCAATATTATTAGTTGGCCGTATCGTGCAAGCAATCGGAACGGGTGTTTTAATACCAGTGATGACGAGTGTTCTTTTAATTATTTTTCCTGTTCATAGACGTGGAGTGGTAATGGGGATTATGGGGCTTGTTATTACATTAGGACCTGCCTTAGGACCCACACTTTCAGGAGTCATTATTAGTACGTTAGGTTGGCCATATATTTTCTGGATTAGCACTCTTTTATATATGTTATTGACACTTTTTGCAGTAGTTAAGATTGAAAATGTATCAGAAATTACGAAACCTAAAATTGATTTTTCATCAGTTGCTTTATCATCAATCGGTTTTGGCGGATTAATTTACGCATTGGCATCGATGGCCGAAGCTCCTATCTCAGCTCCAATCGTTTGGGCACCTTTCCTTATTGGGATCATCGCGCTTCTATTATTTGGCGTTCGCCAAATGAAAATGGATCAACCTATGGTTAACTTACGTGTATTTAAGTACCCTATGTTTACTTTGGGAACAGCGACGATGTTCCTCGGTATCCTAATGATTTTATCAGCGGGTATTCTCTTACCAATGTACCTAAAGGATGCATTATTGTATAGTGCAGCAGTGGCTGGGTTATTATTACTTCCTGGTAATGCCGTCAATGTAGTGATGTCGCCGATTGTTGGAACTTTATTTGACAAATTCGGACCACGTGTGTTCGTTATTATGGGTTCAGTTGTGATTCTAATTGCAAATTTCATGTTTGCCTCTGTCATATCAGCATCAACTCCTGGTTGGCAAATAATCGTTGCATTTATGCTTTTCTTCTTTGGGATCACAATGGTAATGATGCCATCACAAACAAACGCACTTAACCAGTTGCCACGTGAATTATATGCGGATGGTTCAGCTGCAATGAACACATTGAATCAAGTAGCTGGAGCAGCAGGTACAGCGATAGCGATTACGTTATTTACAGCTGGTCAAGGAAGTTATGTAGCAGAAGTTCCTGCTGCATCAAATCCGGAAGTTTTAGCTGCAGGTGTAAAATATGCATTCTACTTTGTTACTGGAATTTCAGTTAGTACATTCATTTTATCTTTATTTGTAAAAAAGGGGTCCGCTGTTGGGGAAAAATCTTCGTCAACTGTAAAGGCGACAGAACCTGTGTCATTAAGAAATGTATGAACTTTTTGTGATTGGCGAAGCAAACCAAAAGAAAAAAAGCGCTAGTTTCCACTAAGCGCTTTTCTCTAGGTTTATTTATTTTTTCACCAAATCATTCATTTTCAGCTCAAACTCAGCATGGTCTCCAAGTGCATGTGGAACTTGAATACTTATGATAACAGCATCATCAAGGAAGTATGAAAAAACACCATAAGGGTTTTCTTCAGGATTTGGATGATCCGCTTTCGTAATGGCATCAATAAGCGTTTGTAAATTAATAGTATTTAAGTATTCAACAATAGCAGCCTGTTTTTCCTGATTTGGCTCTTTTGGATTTTCCCAATCAATGTAAGGTGCATTTCGCAATTTTTCAATAAAACTTGCATCAATTACATACTTATCCGATAGCCTTACTTTTTCTCCTTTTTTCCAGTCAATAGTGGTGGTGAAAAGGAGGCTTGTAGGATACATCCCACCATGATAATCACCAGTATATTGAATACTAAAAGTATCAGCATTTGGTAATAGGATTTCGTAATTCATTACAAGGGAAGAGTCACTACCATGATATTGCTCTATAAAAAGCGTTGCGTCTTCTTTAATAAGAGTATTGATTTCCTGCTCAATATTCTTATCCTGCATTTCATTTAGTTGAGGATAATGAATTGTAAGTTCCCCATCCTCATAAGTCGCTGTATCTATTTCAAAAGGTTCAGTATTTGTTTCTTCTTCTACATGCTTTGATGGCGTATCTTCTTCATCTACTTCTGTTTCTTCTGCTGGTGCATCATCGTTCTCATCGGTTTCTCCTTGTTTTGGTGATGTATTATCTTCTTCATTCACCTGTTGCGATAGTCCTGTCTGCTCGCCACTGCAGCCTGCTAAAAATAGGGCACAAGCAATCACAATCAGTAAAAGGATTTTATTCATTCAACTCTCCCCTTGAAAAATATTCCAAATCATTACTCTCTATTTTATTACAATCATTTATGGAAATGAATATCAGTTGACCAAATAAAACCTGATTGTTATCATTTAATTATCGTTTAGTGAACTTTGTTTCTTATTAGGAAACCTTTTTGCATCATACGATTATAATAGAAGGTGATAACATGAATTTGCAGACAGATGTTTGTATTGTGGGCGGGGGTCCTGCGGGTGCTCTACTTGGCTATTTAATGGCGAAGAAGGGTATATCAACAATCGTAGTTGAGCGTACTTCTGGAAATGAACGTGAATTTAGAGGTGAGCACATCAACGCAGAAACCGAAGCAATATTAAAAGAACATCAACTTTTCGATAAAATAGAAGCACTTGGATTATTAAAGATGAAAAAGGTTCAATATATTAATGGCAGTCATATTGTAAAAACAATCACACCAACCACTGAGGATCACGTTGGTATTCATATACCGCAGCCCCATTTTTTAACGGCTGTTTCTAACGAAGCAGCACAGTTTCCAAACTTTCAGTTGCTTGTAAACACAACTGTCACGGGGTTAGTTCAGGATGAGCAAGGAAACTATACAGGTGTAAAAGCGAAACAAAATGGAGAAGAAATCAACATTGCGAGTAAAATCGTAGTGGGAACGGATGGCCGTTACTCAACTGTTCGAAAACTTGCGGGTATTGCGGCTTCTGAGGAATCACATGGATATGATGTGCTTTGGGCTAAAATTCCAGCACCTGCTGATTGGGAGCCTTCAACAAAAATGGTTCTTGCCAATGGACATCAACTAGCTTTGTTTACTCAAACAGGTGGGATGATTCAAATTGGTTGGAACATTCCAGAAGGTACATTCAATTCTTTACGAAAGCAGCCGCTAGAGCCATTTTTGGAGCCACTTTTAACAAGCTTTCCAGAATTAGAGTCAACTGTAAGAGAGCAGATTCAATCGTGGAAGAACTTCGTCTGCCTAAAAGTTTTTAGTTCAAATGCAGACACTTGGGTAAAAAATGGCCTCATCATCCTTGGAGATGCAGCACATACCATGACACCAACAGCAGCGATTGGCATTAACTGTGCAATTAAAGATGCACATGTATTGGCACCAATTCTCGAACAAGCATTAAATGCAGGCGATTTTAGTGAAACAAGATTAAAAGAATTTGAGCTTGTAAGACGCGTGGAAATCGAACAACAACAAGAAATGCAGTTTGAAAAAGAAGAGGCATTCATAGAGAATTTCCTAGAAGTCGTTGGAAATTAAGCATGCAGTAGTAAAACGCTGCATGCTTTTTAATGCCGAAAAAGAGCTAAAAGCAGTAAATTCAGGGGCTTGCGTACCCCTTTTTCTGATTTCGTTTGGAGATCAGGCACGATTCAGGCGCTTGCGTACCCTTACCGCCCATTTCGTTTAGCAATCAGGTACGAGTATTTTTTCACAGTCACGGTTTAAATAAAAGAAAGGATTTTCTCTGTTGATACCGAATAAAACATATATATAGGTAATATATTGGAAATTAACGTTTAGAAAGATAGCAGGGGGATCAAGATGAATCTAGTTAAAGTAAAAGGAGAAAAAGTCACCTTACGTCAAGTTGAAAAAGAAGATTTACCTGTACTTTGGGAACTGCGCTACGGTAACCCAAATCCTGAATGGAAAAAGTGGGATGCGCCTTATTTCACACATAAGTACATAGATAAAGAAACGTATTTAAAAAAGGCTGAACATCAACTAGCCATGCAACACCACCCATTAGATCACATGATTATTGAAGCCGATGGTCAAATCATCGGATCCGTTATTTTCTATTGGGAAAGTGAAGCCACAAGATGGCTTGAGATGGGTATTGTTATCTATCTTCCGGAATATTGGGGGGATGGATACGGAACCGAGGCGATGAAGCATTGGATAAACTATTTATTTGAAACGATCCCATACATCGAAAGAGTCGGATACACGACATGGTCAGGTAATCATCGTATGGTCAAGGTTGGCCAAAAGCTTGGCATGACACTCGAGGCGCGTATGAGAAAATGTCGCTACTATAATGGCTTCTACTACGACTCAATCCGGATGGGGTTGCTAAGAGAAGAATGGGAACAAGAAAAATAAGAACTCGAACCTGCATTCCTAAAGAAATGCAGGTTTTTTTAATGGGACACAGGGACAGGTTCATTGTCCCACAAAATTTTTCCAATTTTAATTGACACCTTTCAAACAATTACATAATATTATATATGAGCATATGCTCATATACTTTAAATGAAGTAGGGATGGATATTCATGTATGATGCTGTGGTAATCGGAGCCGGTCAAGCGGGTTTAGCCATAGGTTTTTATTTAAAACAAGCCAAACAGTCATTTCTACTTATAGATAAAGCGAAGGAAATCGGGGAATCATGGATAAATCAATATGATTCATTGACCCTTTTTACACCAAGAGCCAATAGTGAGCTTCCTGATTTCAAAATGAAAGGTCCAAGGCAAGAGTATCCATCAAAGGATGAGGTTGCCGATTATTTGGCTAAATTCGCATCATACCATTCGCTTCCGACCCAATTAAATACCAACAGTCACAAAAGTTACAAAGGTAGAACATGGTTTCAAAATTGAAACGTCGAAAGAAGTAATCCTTGCTAAAAATATAGTGATTGCAACTGGCCCGTTTCAAGAACCATCGATCCCATACTTTGCAAGGAACTTATCCAATCAAGTATTTCAAATCCATTCAGCACAATACAAAAATCCAACACAACTCAAAGACGGACCTGTATTGGTTGTGGGGGGAGCAAACTCCGGTGCACAAATTGCTGTTGAGTTAGCAAAAGAGCGAACTGTTTATCTTTCGGCTAGTCAAAAATTCAACTTTATCCCGCAGGACCTTGGTGGTAAGAGTATTTTTTGGTGGTTTGATAAATTTGGTATACTCGAAGCTAGTACAACATCCAAATTAGGTAATTTTATAAAAAAACGTCCTGATCCGATTTTTGGATATGAATTAAAGACAGCCATCAAATCTGGTAAAGTGACGATAAAATCAAGAACTATTAGTATAAAAGATGAAACATTCATTTTTGAAGATAAAAGTGAGCTTAACGTTCCTAATGTCGTTTGGGCAACTGGATTTAAATCTAATTATCAGTGGTTACAAATTCCGAACGCATTACAAGAAAACGGTCAGCCAGAGCATATAAAAGGAATCACCAAGATAAAGGGTCTTTATTTTTTAGGATTACCCTGGCAAACAAGAAGAGGCTCAGCCTTACTCCAAGGAGTCGCCGATGATGCAAAGTACATAGCACAGCATATACAGGTAACCAAGCAAAAGTAAGAAAGAAGGGTTAAATAGTGGAACAAAAAGATCATTCCTTTTTATCTCAAACCACCATTGGCGAAGCATCACGTATTTTTAAAGCACTTGCGGATCCAACGCGGATTAAAATTCTTTATTTATTATCACAAGAGGAATGTTCGGTTACCCATATTGCGGAAGTCCTCGAAATGTCACAATCAGCAGTATCCCATCAACTTAGCTTACTGAGAAATCTTCGCTTAGTGACGTACCGACGCGAGGGGAATACATTTCTTTATACATATGATGATGAACATGTCATTACTTTGCTCCACCAAGTCATTCATCATATTGAACATGAATAGGAGGGGAAATTGATGGGACATCACCACCATCACCATCATCACGGACACGACCATCATGGTCACCATCATCATCATCATTTTGATGAAGTTAGAGAGGGCAACAAAAAGGGCTTACTCATCGCTTTGGTCATTACGACGGGAATCATGCTGCTGGAATTTTTCGGTGGTCTTATTACAAACAGTCTAGCTTTACTATCGGATTCAGGTCATATGCTAAGTGATGCAAGTTCATTAGCGTTAAGCTTAGTCGCATTTTGGTTTGCTACCCGACCTGCATCTCCGAAGAAAACCTATGGGTTTTACCGATTTGAGATTTTAGCCGCTCTATTTAATGCAGTTACATTGTTTGTCATTGCAGGCTTTATCATTTATGAGGCGGTTCAACGATTTTTCGAACCTCCGACTGTGGCCAGTGGGACGATGATGATCATTGCTGGTATTGGTCTTTTCGCGAATATACTAAGTGCTTGGTCATTGATTAGTAAAGGCGATGTAAAAAATAACGTGAATCTGAGGAGCGCATACCTTCATGTTCTTGGAGATGCACTTGGATCAGTGGGTGCCATAATCGCCGGACTCTTGATGCTGTTGTTTGAATGGTATATAGCGGACCCTATTATTTCTGTAATTGTGGCAATCTTAATTTTAAAAAGTGCCTGGGGTGTGTTAACACACTCAATTCATATTTTAATGGAAGGTACGCCGATTACGATTGATCAAAAAGAAGTGAAAGCCACCCTAGAAGAAATTGAAGGAGTGATAGATGTTCATGATCTTCACATCTGGACGATCACATCAGGCATCGACTCTCTCACTTGTCATATATTAATCAAAGACGACCATGACAGCCAGGAAATCTTACAGCAATCCATTGATAAAATACGTGATAAATTCAAAATCGAACATACCACTATTCAAATTGAAAAATCATCAATTGAGCATGGGGAAATGAGAGTATAGAAATCTTAAGGGGGGCGCATCCAACAATGGAGGCCCCTTCTTTTAATAAAAGGCATTTATATTGTAAAATAAAAGTATCTACGGTTTTTTATTAGGAGTTGGAGATATGAGAGTTCTTGTTATAGAAGATAATGAGAGTGTTTGCTCGATGATAGAAATGTTTTTTTCAAAGGAAGGTATTCAAGGTGAGTTTGTCCATGATGGACAAGAGGGCTATAACCGATTTAAAGAGGAGAATTGGGATTTAATCATTGTTGACTGGATGCTTCCTAGTATGGATGGGGTTACCATTTGCCGGAAAATTCGTGAAGAAAAAAGCACAGTTCCAATTATTATGCTCACCGCAAAGGATAGTGAATCTGATCAGGTACTAGGCCTAGAGATGGGGGCAGACGACTATGTCACAAAGCCATTTAGCCCACTTGCGTTAATGGCACGAATAAAGGCGGTAACAAGACGCTACAATAGTAAGCCTTCAGAGAACGTAGAGATGGGGACCCTTCAAACAGAACATTTTAAAATAAATAAAATTACAAGGGAAGTTATTCTGAATGGGAAATCAATCACGAATTTAACGCCTAAGGAATTTGATTTATTGTATTATTTTGCGCAGCATCCGAAACAGGTATTTTCTAGAGAACAATTATTAGATCGCGTATGGGGTTACCAATTTTACGGAGATGAGCGCACGGTCGACGTACATATAAAGAGGCTCCGCAAAAAATTAGGTACTACAAATCAGCCATTTTTCCATACCGTATGGGGTGTTGGCTATAAATTTGATGAGACTGTTGAGGAAGACAAATGAAATTTCGCTACATGTTTCAACAGCTTGTTAGTCACATAAGTGTGATTGTGGTTGCTTTTGTAATCTTAAGTATTGTGTTCGCACATTACGTTGGGAACCTCGTCTTCGAAGAAAAGGTCGAAGAACTGACCACTTATGGTGAAAACATCATTTCTGATATTAGTCGTACATCTAATGTCGATTCATTAATTCGTCAATACTCAAACATGCTTGGTGAGAGAAATATTTTATTTACTGTATTTGATGAAAATGGAGTAAGTCTAAGTACAGCCAGTGGATTTGTACCGCAAGTGGAGTTGAAAAAGAAGGAATGGGACAAGGTCCGAAGTGGGCATATCGTGTCAGTCAAACAGGATTACAAGCGATTTGAGCAAGAAGTGACATTTATTGTCATGCCATATATGGTTGGTCAAACTTTTGTCGGCGGTGTTCTGCTTGCGTCACCAATCAGTGGGACACAGGAAATGATTCATGATATTAACCAGTATTTATTTTATACGATGTTTTTAGCATTGGCTGTTGCTCTATTAATGAGTTGGATTTTGTCGACGGTTCATGTAAAGCGTATCAGACGTTTAAGGAAAGCGACCTCAATGATTTCTGCTGGAGATTATTCCATTAAATTGCCTTCATCTGATTTTGATGAG
The DNA here is from genome assembly GCF_059415045.1 of Ferdinandcohnia sp. SAFN-114. Taxonomy (NCBI): domain Bacteria; kingdom Bacillati; phylum Bacillota; class Bacilli; order Caryophanales; family Bacillaceae; genus Ferdinandcohnia; species Ferdinandcohnia sp. SAFN-114. Next base: position 18,555 of record NZ_JBPFDQ010000049.1, read on the forward strand.
ATTGGTGAGTTGTCGAAAGATTTTAATGAAATGGCGCAGCGCTTGCAACAATCAATGGAGGAAATTGAAAGCCTTGAAAGCAGAAGGAGGAAATTTATGGCCGATGTTTCCCATGAATTGCGGACTCCGCTCACAACCATTAGCGGGGTGATTGAGGGGTTAAGTAATGACTTGATACCAGATGAGGAAAAGGCAAAAGGCGTTCAATTGGTAAGTCAGGAAACAAAGCGTCTTATTCGTCTTGTGAATGAAAATCTGGATTATGAAAAAATTCGCTCCAACCAGGTTACGCTTCAAAAGGAAACAATCGAATTAATTGAAGTGTTTGAGATTGTTAAAGATACACTTGAACCACAAGCAGAAGAAAAAAATGATCAAATCATGATTGATGTTCCTAACGATTTAATGATTACAGCAGATTACGATCGTTTAATACAAATACTAATTAATATCACAAAAAACAGTATCCAGTTTACTGATAATGGAGTTATTTGGATTCGTGGAAAAGTAGGAGAACATGAAACAATTATCGAAATTGAAGATACGGGTGTCGGGATTGACCCATCGGAAATAGAAAATATATGGCATCGTTTTTACAAAGCGGATGTCTCACGAACGGGTACATTGTTTGGTCAATTCGGCCTAGGACTTTCTATCGTAAAACAGTTGGTCCAGCTTCATAATGGTAAGATTAAGGTCACGAGTGATAAAGGAAAAGGAACCAAGTTTGAAATTCGATTTCCATTAACGTAATCCATCATAATAATGGTGGATTTTCGCTTATATTTCCACTTCTTTTCAAGGTTTGTTAATATTTTGTTCATAATTTTTGACTATGATATAAATAAGGAGTAAGTCAAGGAGGAATTCATAATGGAAAACGAAAAACGTTTTGATGAATTTAAACATACAGATGATCAATCTAACAACCTAGATAATAAGGAAAGTTATTCTACAGAGATTCAGTCCGAACAGGAAAAAGAGGATATCAAACCAGAGGTAGAACACAATGACTTAGAAGCAACACAAATTGAACACGCTCAAACTGAAACTGTACAGCAATCAGCGGTCAGCGAAGAATCGACACTTCGTGCATCAAGACCAAAAGAGAAAAAGTCAAACTCAAAAATGAAAAGCTTTTTATCAATGGTGTCTGCAGGTGTCCTTGGTTCAGCATTAACGCTTGGAGTTGCACCACATATTGACGGTCTCCAGGGATATTTCAATTCAGAGTCACCTGCAACAGAGCAGAACTCTGAGGTTATTGAAGCGTCTGGACCAGTTAAAATCCAACCAACCGCGGTATCTGACTCGGCTTCTTCTATCGCTGATATGGTGGAAGAAGCATCAAAAGGAATCGTGGGAATTACAAGTATGCAATCCCAACAAAATCCTTTTAACCGAAGCAACTCACAAAATATTCCTAGCGGTACTGGCTCTGGAGTTATTTTTCAAAAAGATGGAGATAAAGCTTATATTGTAACGAATAACCATGTTATCGAAAATGCAAATGAGGTAGAAATCTCTCTTCATAATGGTGAAAAAACAATGGCTAAGTTGATTGGTACAGATCCATTAACCGATTTAGCCGTTTTAGAAATAGATTCAAAACATATCGAAGCGGTTCTTCCATTTGGTGATTCTGGGACACTAAGACCTGGTGACCAGGTATTTGCGATTGGGAACCCACTTGGACTTGATTTATCAAGAACAGTTACCTCAGGAATTGTAAGTGCGAAAGACCGAAGTATTTCTGTTGATACCTCTGCAGGTAGTTGGGAATTAAACGTTATTCAGACTGATGCAGCCATTAACCCTGGTAACAGTGGTGGTGCTCTTTTAAATACACAAGGACAAGTGATTGGAATTAATAGCTTAAAGATTGCGAACAGCGGGGTAGAAGGATTAGGCTTTGCGATACCAAGTAATGATGTTGTTCCGATTATTAACAGTCTGATTGATAATGGTAAAATTGATCGTCCATTTATCGGCATTGGTTTAGCTGACCTTGCTGAAGTTCCAAGAATGTATTACGCTGACCTTCCGAATGATGTTAAGGAAGGCGTCATAGTTACAAGTGTTGCTCAAAATTCTGCAGCAGAAAAAGCTGGTTTGAAAATGACCGACGTCATTGTGAAAATCAATGATACCGAAGTTAAAAGTTCGATGGACCTTCGCAAATATTTATATTCAAAAGTAAAAATAGGTGATCAAATTGAATTAACCTTCTACCGAGGTGGAAAGCTCGAAACAGCATCATTAACTTTAACAAGCAATACGACTGGAATTGAATAATTGACATAAAGGGCCCAAATCGAATCAGATTTGGGTCTATTTGCTGAGGGAAACTCTCCGACATTTTTTTCTATTGCCGACACCATTTCCCGGGAAACGACAGCGTGTATTGGTTGTTGACAGAAAATTTAAATATATATGCAAACGCTCTAGACCATAGGAATTATGCATGTTACTAACTATTACCTAAGCATCACGCATTTTTTAAAATGCTTTCAAAAGAAAAATGAATACAGATGACTTAATAAGGCAATAATCTGGTCTCAAATAACATCAAATGCCATATAGATTACTACCACTTAAAAACTAGGAGGGGTTTACAATGAGTCACTATTTATTGAAGCAATTTGAAGTATTAAAAGGTCGTTTCCTTGGCGAACTAGAGGATATAACAGACGACATAATTAATATTCAACCGGAGGGTTTTAATAATACAATTCTTTGGCATGTAGGTCATCTCGTTACGGTCAATGAGCAGTTCATGTTTGGTTATCCGAAGAAATCTACTTCTCTACCGGAAAATTACATAAACCTATTTGCTAAAGGAACTAGTCCTGCAGATTGGAATGAAGATATTCCCTCAAAAACAGATCTTGTAAATCAATTTACCAAACAGGTAACTAGAATACAGCAAATTCCTGTTGAACGTTTGGAAGAAAGGCTGAAACAACCCTTTCTTGGGCTGGAAACCTTTGGTGAAATAACGAACTTAGCACTCTTCCATATTGCCTACCATTTAGGCCAAATTCATGCGATGAAGCTTATGCTTCAAAAATAAGTAGCTACTATCCGGAAGATGCACATTCAACTTGTATACTATAAAAGTATAAAAAGCACTTGACAATTCTAGTGAAAATAAAAATGTCAGTGTGTTTTTAGTTCAATAGTATGATATGATAAGAGTATGTCATCAAAAGGCCTTTCATTCTTAGTGCTATTAAGAATGAAAAGGGGATTTTTGATTTGAAGAAGAGAACATGGACATATGAAGAAATAGAGTTTTTGAAGGATAATGTAGGCCGTATGAAAATCTCTACCATTGCCAATCACCTTCGTAGGACGGAAACGGCAGTTGAGTTAAAGATTAAAAGATTAGGGCTTTCGAACACGAAATCCTTTACTGGTCAATTGACTATGCACGAATTGGCAACTCTATTAAAAATTGATCCAAAGTCTGTAAAGCTATGGATTGATAACCATGGACTAAGGTACACAAAAAAAGCAACACGAAATACTCGAAAATTTTACTTTATTAAACCCGAGGATTTTTGGGATTGGGCAAAGAGGAACAAAAGCCGAATTGACTTTTCAAAAATTGAAAAAAATGCAATCGTTCCTGAACCATGTTGGGTGGAAGGAGAGCGTTCAAAGCAAAAGAGGGTCAATTACCGGGCGTGGACTACAGTAGAAATTAACTCTATGATTGAGCTTGTGGCAACAGGTACTCCGTTTTCCGATATTGGGAAAAGACTAAACCGTAGCCCAATTAGCATCCAACGTAAATACCAGCGTATGAATAAAGCAGTGAAATAAATACATCATTGATAAAAACCAAACTATACAAAAGGCAAAATTGTTGAAAGACAATGACGCAAAGCCACGGGCCTAAGGAGGATAACTCTATGGTGGCCGGGTTGCTATAGAATGGAAGGGTTCCTTTATTTGATGACGAAAAAATGGGAGATACTAGTTGAACTAGTTCTCCCATTTTCTTTTTCTACATTATTGATCCAGTGAATTGTTATCTATTTCTTTTACACCTTTCATAATTTGCATTGCAAAACCGACACAAACTAGAATAAGACTAAAAACAAGAAAATATGCTACAAACATGTAACTCTCACCTCATTATAGTTTTTTCTATTTCTATCTTTAGTATAGTGCGAACCTAAATAGGATTCTGTGATTTAAATCACAGAATCGCTTTATTTTCGAACCTTTGCTATGCGGAATTGGAATCAATTCTCGTTGTAGTTCCTTTTTAATTGTGATATATTTTTTTAGATACAATTACGTGTTCAAAAAGAGGATGAAAAGGACCACGAATTTCGAGGCGGCGCAGTTTTGAGGAGCGGAGCGTTTGTGGTTATACGTAAGCATAAGTAATTGCTTCAGTGAATCTCTTCGCATTCCGGAAAGGTGTTTTTCCTTTCCAAGGAGCGTAAAAACAAGCCAACAAAGAAATTCGCAGTGTCATTTTCACCGGACTTTTTGAACTTTCGAACAATCTGCGATAACGGAAGGATAATTTACATGAGCTATATAGATGAAGTTCAAAAACGAAGAACGTTTGCCATCATCTCCCACCCGGATGCCGGTAAAACGACGATGACTGAGAAATTATTATATTTTGGTAATGTAATTCGTGAAACAGGTACGGTAAAAGGAAAAAAGTCAGGAAAATTTGCTGCGTCAGACTGGATGGAGATTGAAAAGCAACGTGGGATTTCAGTTACATCAAGTGTGATGAGTTTTCCATACCAAAACTTTTATGTCAATATTCTTGATACACCAGGACACGAGGACTTCAGTGAGGACACCTATCGTACGTTAACAGCTGTGGACAGTGTTGTGATGATCATCGACTCCACGAAAGGTGTCGAGCCACAAACGATTAAGCTATTTAAAGTTTGTCGTATGAGAGGCATTCCAATTTTTACATTCATCAATAAGCTTGACCGTGAAGGAAAAGATCCACTTGAACTCTTAGCCGAAATTGAAGAGGTCCTTGGTATTGAGTCTTATCCGATGAATTGGCCAGTTGGAATGGGGAAACGATTCTTAGGGATTGTAGACCGTTACAACAATCAATTTGTACATTTTACTGGAAATGAAGATGAAAAAATTATTTCATTACAGGAGCTTGAGGACGGTAAGCATCCTGAAATTACAGATAATCCGATTTATGAAAGTACACAAGATGAGTTACTTTTATTAGATGAAGCAGGAAATGATTTTGATGTGGAACGTGTAGCCAAAGGTGAACTTACGCCCGTATTCTTTGGTAGTGCGCTCGCAAACTTTGGGGTAGAAACGTTTTTTAATACATTTTTACAATTTGCTTCAGAACCGAAGCCACGTAAAACAAATCTTGGCTTAATTCCACCAGAGGACGAAACGTTCTCAGGTTATATTTTCAAAATCCAAGCAAACATGAACACGAAGCACCGCGACCGAATTGCATTCCTTCGCGTCTGCTCAGGGAAGTTTGAACGTGGAATGAGTGTCAATATTACTCGTACAGGAAAATCGATCAAGCTCAATCAAACTCAGCAGTTTATGGCAGCAAGTCGGGAAACAGTAGATGAGGCTTATCCTGGCGATATTATAGGGATTTATGATCCAAATGTCTACCAAATCGGTGATACACTTACAGCAGGTAAAGAAGATATGCATTATCAGGAACTACCTGTGTTCCCACCTGAAATGTATCGTAAGGTTCGTGTGAAGAACGTAATGAAGGCAAAGCAATTTAGAAAAGGTATTGAACAGCTCGTTCAAGAAGGGGCAATTCAATTATTCAGACAGGAATCAAGTGATGAGTTCATTCTTGGTGCGGTTGGTCAACTTCAATATGATGTGTTTGAATATCGATTAGAGGGAGAATATAATGTCTCTGTTGAGTTCACTTCACTTGGAAACAGAATCCCAAGATGGATTGGAAATAAAGATGTAGATACTCGTTTATTTGATTCAAGAAGTCTACTTGTCCGGGACCGTAACGACCGATATGTCGTGTTATTTGAAAACGACTTTACGTATCGGTATTTCCAAGATAAAAACAAGGACGTTGAACTCATCGACCTCTATGAAAGCAATGACTATAAAGGTGTGTAAAAACATGACTCAAAACGCTCAGGAAACTTCTGGGCGTTCATGTTTATTTAGAAAGGAATTGGTATGAAAAGGAATTATATTCAAAAGATCATCAATCAAGATGAACCGAATATGAAGATTATTACAATACTACTGTTGATAATAAGCACTCTTTCTATCCTCTTCTCAATCGGTATAGGGCCAGTCTCTGTTCATCCGCTCACGGTCATCGAAATACTTTTCTCCAAACTTCCCTTTCTTACTATTGAAAATAACTGGACACAGGTTGAGTTTAATATTGTTTGGGGCTTGCGCTTACCAAGAGTGTTATTAGGAATGATTGTAGGTGCTTCATTAGCGATAACAGGTGTAGTTATGCAGGCATTGGTACGTAACCATCTTGCAGACCCATTCATTCTCGGTGTTTCATCAGGTGCATCTGCAACAGCAACTTTAGGTATGTTATTTGGTGCCTTTTCGATTTTTGGTACTTATTCACTTTCCATCAGTGCGTTTATTGGCGCTGCTGTGACGATCATTTTAGTCTATACCCTTTCAAGGGTGAACGGAAGAATCAATGTTACTCATCTCTTGCTTTCAGGTGTCGCCATCGCACTGATGATGGATGCATTGACAAGAACGATTACGCTAAGTGCTCCGAATGCATTAGGCTTACATAATGCCACCTTTTGGATGTCAGGAAGCTTGGCAGGAGCAAAATGGGGTTATTTAACGCTACCTCTTATAGTGGCAGTGATTTGTATGATTGTTTTAATGAGCCAATATCGTGCTCTCAATGCCTTGCTTTTCGGTGACGAAACAGCGGGAACATTAGGCTTTAATGTGGGGAGATTACATAAACTGTTGATCCTTGTTGCCTCGCTTTTAGCTGGTGTCACGATAGCGGTGAGTGGCTCAATCGGATTTATCGGTTTAATGGTTCCGCATATCACAAGACTTCTTGTTGGTTCAGATCATAAACGTGTTCTTCCTGTAAGTGCCTTACTAGGTGGAATTTTTGTCGTGTGGACAGATGTCGCCGCTAGAATGGTGATCGCACCTGAAGAATTGCCAATTGGGATATTAACCGCATTAATAGGAGGGCCATTCTTTATTTGGTTATTAAAAACAAAGAAGTAGGTGAAAAATTGAAACTACTGGTTGAGAATTTGAATTTTTCATTGAATGAAAAACAGATTATTGAAGATATGAATTTGTATGTTTCTAAAGGTGAATTTGTCGGAATCATCGGACCAAACGGAAGTGGGAAATCGACTCTCTTAAAAAACCTGTATCGTGGACTTAAGCCTGATTCCGGTGTGGTTTTTTTAGATGGAGAGAATGTATATAAAATGAACCCTAAAGCAGTTGCCAAAAAAATCGGTGTTGTTGGACAAGAAAATGTGATCCCATTTGACTTTAAAGTTGAAGAAATCGTCGCAATGGGACGAAGCCCATACAAAGGATTTTTTGATGGTGACAGTAAAAAAGATAAAGAAATTGTTGCAAATGCGATTGAGCAAATTGGTATGTCTGTTATGGAGAAACGTAACTATATCAATCTATCAGGCGGAGAAAAGCAGCGTGTCTTACTAGGTAGAGTGCTTGCGCAGCAAACGGATCTATTATTATTAGATGAACCAACAAACCACTTGGATATCCAACACCAGCTACAAATTTTTGATTTGATTAAAGGGCTAGGTGTAACAGTATTATCCGCCATCCATGATTTAAACCTTGCTGCTCTATATTGCGACCGACTTTATGTTGTTAAGGATGGGCGTATTTTGATGGCAGGGACGCCTGAAGAAGTATTAACGTCTCAATCGATATACGAAATCTACGGGGTCAGGTCTGATGTAGCGATTCATCCAACTACGAAAAAAGTGACGATTACCTATTTACCTGTCAGTTTGTTAGAAGGAGATAATTAAATGAAAAAAGTAGTTTTGCTATTGGCTGGGATTCTTGTTTTGGTATTAACAGGATGTGGCTCTAATACAGAGAACGGCTCCGTTACCAAATCTAAAGAAGCTCTAGTCATTAATAACTATGGGAGAGAAATAGAATTTACTGAGAAACCTTCGAAAGTATTAACCCTAGGACCGAATGCAACCGAATTATTTATTGCATTAGGACTCTCTGATTATATAATTGGAAACAGCTTGGACAATCATAGCCGCGGTGCTTTGCCTGAATACAAGGACGATTATGAGAAGATTCCAGAGCTTACGTACGGATCTGCAACAAGGGAAGCTGTGATAACGAGTGGGGCAGATTTTATTTACGGCATTGATTGGGAATTTGGTAGTGAAGGTCTAGACATGGATGAGCTTGAAAGCTATGGAATCAACGTATATATGAATAAAGCCACAACAATGGACGAGATTTATCAGGAAATACGTGATATCGGTAAGATCTTTGACATCGAAAATCGAGCGGAGTCATTTCTTGAAGAACAAAAGGCACGAATTACTAGTGTAAAGGAGAAACTGGCCGATCATGAGCCGATTGATGTACTAGTATATGATAGTGGGGGGAATGGCATTTTCACCGCGGGTGGAACAAACTTTGAAACGTTATTAATAGAGCTAGCAGGCGGTAGAAATGTTTTTAAAGATATCACAGACAAACAATGGACCACAGTTAGCTACGAAGAAGTACTTGCAAGGCAGCCAGATGTCATTCTGATTCACGATTATGACGCTCCTTCGATTGAGCAAAAAATAAAGGATATCAAAAATGACCCAGCACTTTCACAACTTGAAAGTGTTAAAAATGAAAAGTTTGTCGTTATTTCATTAGAGAGTGTATTACCAGGAAACCGTATGGCGTATGCAGTTGAAACATTGGCTAAAGGATTCTATCCGGAATTGTTTAAATAGCAGGAGTAATCACGTGAATTCCTTAATTTGATTTGCTATATTGAAGATATGAAATTGAAAGGATACGAATTTAATGCTATTAAAACTATTGCTGGCGCTCATCCTTCCTGGTGTACTCGTCGTTTTCTTTACAAGAGTGACCTATAACCATTATGTGGGGTTTTTACTAGCGGTTGCCCTTATCGTTGCGTCTATTTATAAAGGATATGCCGATTCTGCGATTATCATCGCTGCGGATATTCTTTCGTTGGGAGCAGGATTCATGTATGCGAGAAATATGGGAAAGAGAGCGGGAAAATAAAGTCCTTCATCGAGATGATGAAGGACTTTCGTCTTTGAAACTCCTTCGATTTTTATCAAACTTCTCTACACTGAAAAATGCTTTTATTTAATCTCGACACTTCTATTTGCCCCTCAATGAATAAAAAAAATTAAATAAAGGATCACCTTTTATCATATAAATCTCCTTCAAAGTAAACCTATTTACCAAATTATAGTATGTTATATTTTCTTAGAAACTATATTTCAATAAATAAAAAATCGAATATCAGTTCGTATTTTTGTTTGTTTTAGGTCAGTTTGTGGTACAATATTTCTATCGAGAAAAAGTCAGTGGAAAATTACATAAAAACAAAAGAATGGATGGGAGGAACGTAAATGAAGGATCAATTTGAGTTAGTTTCAAAGTATTCACCACAGGGTGACCAACCACGAGCAATCCAACAGCTTGTTGATGGAATCAAAGCTGGCAAAAAAATTCAAACATTATTAGGTGCTACGGGTACAGGAAAAACGTTTACGATTTCGAATGTGATCAAGGAAGTAAATCGACCGACACTTATCATTGCCCACAATAAAACATTGGCAGGTCAGCTTTATAGTGAGTTTAAAGAGTTCTTTCCAAATAACGCTGTTGAATATTTTGTTAGTTATTATGACTACTTCCAACCAGAGGCATATGTTCCATCATCTGATACATATATCGAAAAGGACTCAAGTGTGAATGATGAAATTGATAAATTACGACACTCTGCAACATCTTCACTTTTTGAACGACGCGATGTCATCATTATTGCCAGTGTATCTTGTATTTATGGCTTGGGTTCTCCTGAGGAATATAGGGAACTTGTTGTTTCATTAAGAACGGGAATGGAAATCGAGAGAAATGAGCTTTTACGCAAATTAGTCGATGTTCAATATGAACGAAATGATATTGACTTTCGTCGCGGAACCTTCCGTGTAAGAGGGGATGTTGTTGAAATTTTCCCCGCCTCACGTGATGAGCACTGTATTCGCGTGGAGTTTTTTGGTGATGAAATTGATCGGATTCGTGAGGTTGATGCCTTAACTGGTGAAATACTGGGTGAACGTGAGCATGTTGCGATATTCCCGGCATCCCACTTCGTAACCCGTGAAGAAAAAATGCAAATTGCGATCAAAAATATTGAGGCAGAGCTAGAAGAACGTTTAGCTGAACTTCGTGAAGATGGTCAATTATTACAAGCACAACGTCTTGAACAACGGACAAATTATGATCTTGAAATGATGCGTGAAATGGGCTTTTGTTCAGGTATTGAGAACTATTCACGTCATCTAACCTTACGCCCGCCAGGTTCAACACCTTATACTTTAATGGATTATTTTCCAGAGGATTTGTTAATTGTCGTTGATGAATCGCACGTTACATTGCCTCAGATTCGAGGCATGTTTAATGGTGACCAGGCAAGGAAACAAGTACTGGTTGATCACGGCTTCCGTCTTCCATCAGCATTGGATAACCGCCCTTTGCGTTTTGAGGAGTTCGAAAAGCATATCAATCAAATCATTAACGTCTCTGCTACACCTGGACCTTACGAAATCGAGCATACAGACGAAATGGTTGAACAAATTATTCGTCCAACTGGATTACTTGATCCAATTATTGAAGTTCGACCAATTCAAGGTCAAATTGATGATTTATTAGGTGAAATCCAAGACCGTGTAAACAAAAATGAACGAGTTTTGATTACTACCTTAACGAAAAAAATGTCTGAGGATTTAACAGATTACTTGAAGGACGTTGGGATTAAGGTAACCTATTTGCATTCAGAAATAAAAACACTAGAGCGGATTGAAATTATTCGTGATCTACGTATGGGTAAACATGATGTACTAGTAGGGATTAACCTGCTTCGTGAAGGACTGGATATTCCTGAAGTCTCACTTGTTGCCATTCTGGATGCTGATAAGGAAGGGTTCCTGCGTTCGGAACGCTCACTCATTCAAACTATTGGTCGTGCCGCTCGAAATGCGAATGGTAGAGTAATCATGTATGCAGATAAGATAACGAACTCAATGGAAATTGCGATTAATGAAACAAAACGTCGTCGTGAAATGCAAGAGGAATATAACAAAAAGCATGGTATTACGCCACAGACTATTAAAAAAGATATTCGCGATGTCATTCGTGCTACAACTGCAGCTGAAGATACAGAAACCTATGAAACAGTACCTAAGTTAACTGGATTATCGAAGAAGGAACGCGATCAAGTAATTGCTGAAATGGAAAATGAAATGAAGGAAGCTGCAAAAGCACTTAATTTTGAACGAGCAGCTGAATTACGTGATTTAATTTTGGAGTTAAAAGCGGAAGGATGACACAAACATGGCATTGGATAAAATAGTCGTCAAAGGAGCAAGGGCCCATAACTTAAAAAATATAGATGTTACGATTCCGAGAGATCAACTAGTTGTCGTGACTGGTCTATCTGGTTCAGGAAAATCTTCCCTTGCATTTGACACCATTTATGCAGAAGGACAACGGCGCTATGTCGAGTCACTTTCTGCATACGCACGTCAATTTTTAGGCCAAATGGATAAACCCGATGTGGATTCAATTGAGGGTCTTTCACCTGCGATTTCGATTGACCAAAAAACAACAAGTCGGAATCCAAGGTCAACTGTTGGAACGGTAACAGAGATTTACGATTATTTGCGTTTATTATATGCTCGAGTAGGAAAACCGGTTTGTCCTAACCATGGAATCGAAATTACATCACAAACCGTTGAGCAGATGGTGGATCGTATTTTAGAATACCCAGAACGGACAAAACTGCAGGTACTCGCGCCTGTTGTATCAGGTCGTAAGGGTGCCCATGTGAAAGTTTTAGAGGATATAAAAAAACAAGGTTATGTCAGAATTCGTGTCGACGGTGAAATGCTTGAGCTATCAGATGACATCGAGCTGGAAAAGAATAAAAAACATTCAATTGAGGTTGTCATTGACCGAATTGTAGTTAAAGAAGGTGTAATGGCAAGACTATCTGATTCCCTTGAGGCTGCCCTTCGATTAGGCGGAGGTAAAGTAATTATTGATGTGATTGGGGAAGAGGAACTCTTGTTTAGTGAGCTTCATTCATGTCCAATTTGTGGTTTTTCGATTGGGGAACTTGAACCAAGAATGTTTTCTTTTAATAGCCCTTTCGGTGCATGTCCCGATTGTGATGGTTTAGGCAATAAGCTTGAAGTCGATCCAGATCTCGTGATTCCGAACTGGGATTTATCACTTCGAAAGCATGCAATTGCACCATGGGAGCCAACAAGTTCTCAATATTACCCACAATTACTTGAATCAGTTTGTAATCATTACGGGATTGATATGGATATTCCTGTTAAGGATATCCCGAAGCATTTGATGGATAAAATCCTTTATGGAAGTGATGGGGAGGAAATCTACTTCTATTATGAGAATGACTTTGGTCAGAAACGTGAAAATAATATCGTTTTTGAGGGTGTCCTTCGAAATGTAGAAAGACGTTACAATGAAACAAGCTCCGATTATATCCGGGAACAAATGGAAAAGTATATGGCTGAGCGGGCTTGCCCTACATGTAAAGGATATCGATTGAAAAAGGAAAGTCTGGCTGTTTTAATCTCAGGAAAACATATTTCTCATGTTACAGACTTTTCTATTAATGAGGCTTTTGATTTCTTCACTACTATTGAGCTATCTGAAAAAGATATGAAAATCGCGAACCTTATTTTTCGTGAAATCAAAGAACGACTCGGTTTTCTCGTCAATGTTGGATTGGATTATCTAACTCTAAGTCGTGCCGCAGGTACCTTATCAGGTGGTGAGGCTCAACGGATTCGACTAGCTACTCAAATCGGTTCGCGTTTAACCGGTGTTCTCTATATTTTGGACGAGCCGTCAATAGGATTACATCAACGAGATAATGACCGACTGATTGATACATTAAGGACAATGAGAGATATTGGGAATACATTAATAGTTGTTGAGCACGATGAAGATACGATGTTAGCTGCTGATTATCTAATCGACATCGGACCGGGTGCTGGAATTCATGGGGGAGAGGTTATCGCTGCGGGAACTCCTAAAGAAGTAATGGAAGACCCGGATTCCTTAACGGGACAATACCTCTCGGGTAAAAAGTTCATCCCACTTCCAAGCGAAAGAAGACAGCCAGATGGACGATATGTAGAGGTTATCGGTGCAAAGGAAAATAACCTAAAAAATGTATCAGCTAAGTTTCCACTTGGTCTGTTCATTGCTGTTACAGGTGTATCAGGATCAGGTAAGAGTACTTTGGTGAATGAAATTCTCCACAAATCATTGGCACAAAAACTGAATCGAGCCAAAACAAAACCTGGTGAACACAAGGAAGTTAAAGGGATTGAACAATTAGAAAAAGTAATCGACATTGATCAGTCGCCAATTGGACGAACACCTCGCTCAAATCCAGCTACATACACAGGCGTCTTTGATGATATTCGTGATCTGTTCGCTAATACAAATGAAGCAAAGGTAAGAGGTTATAAGAAGGGCCGTTTTAGTTTCAATGTTAAAGGCGGACGCTGTGAAGCCTGCCGTGGTGATGGAATTATTAAGATCGAAATGCACTTCCTGCCAGATGTTTATGTACCTTGTGAGGTATGTCATGGGAAACGCTATAATCGTGAAACATTAGAAGTTAAATACAAGGACAAAAACATTTCAGATATATTAAATATGACTGTTGAGGATGCACTATCCTTTTTCGAAAACATACCACGTATCAAGCGGAAAATTGAAACCTTATATGATGTTGGTCTAGGCTATGTTAAACTAGGACAGCCCGCAACAACTCTATCTGGTGGAGAAGCACAACGCGTGAAGCTTGCATCTGAATTACATCGTCGCTCAACTGGCAAGTCGTTTTATATATTAGACGAGCCAACAACTGGCCTACATGTAGATGACATTTCAAGATTGCTTAAGGTCTTACAGCGATTAGTTGAAAATGGGGACACAGTCCTCGTCATTGAACATAACCTCGATGTAATTAAAGCCGCGGACTACATTATTGACCTCGGCCCTGAAGGTGGAGACAAAGGCGGTACTATCAATGGAACAGGTACACCAGAAGAAATTACAAAAATCAAAGCATCCCACACTGGACGCTATCTAAAACCAGTCCTTGAACGCGATCGTCAGCGTATGAAAGAACTAATCAAAGAAAAAGAGACAGTTTCTAAATAAATGTAGAATCCCGTTTTGCGAATAGAAGCAGAACGGGATTTTTTAAATGAAAACATACTCTAGGAGGAAAATTATGGTACTCTACTAATAGATTCTTAATTAATAGGTGGAGTTGATACACATGAAAGCAAGAGCTCAGAAAAAACTATTTAGCCTTTGGACAGGAGAATTATCAGCTGCCATTCTATTTGCGGTCCTCTGGTTACTATATATTCCAACTTTTGAATGGTCTGCTAATTATTTAATCACTATTCCACATCTATTTGCATTCTGTATGTTGGAATACATTTTATTTCAAGGTAGTTATTATTGGTACTTGAAGTGGAAACGGGTCAAACAAGGCAAAAGTTCTTCTCTACCTGAAAGTTATCTAACCCGTTTTCGTTTTTTTAAGAAAAGTAATCTGGTATTACTTGTAGTGGGTTTACCTTTCCTAGTCTACCAAGCTACTTTTTCTAAAGGACTATATTGGTACCTTTTCTTATACGGATTTGCTATGGTTGAATACATTAATTATTATCATATCCGCCTTTCCTACATGAGCACAGAAGAAATGAAAGAATTCATTCGCCAAAAGGGGTTTCGCCAATCGATTCTTGCAAGGGAGTTAGACAAAAAGTAAATCGAAGTTCACCCTTCTTAGTTCTAACAGAAGTGTAATACCGTAAATATTACTGTAAGGGTCTTTAAGGTAATCATTTGAAATTGGCTATTTAATAACTATACAAAGGGGATTATGATGAAAATCACCATTCGCTTTATTGAAATTCTGTTGGGGACCATATTTTTAGGAGCAGGGTTAAATGGGTATGCTGTATTATTTGGATTTGAGCCATTTGCACCAACAAGCCCTGCTGCGATGGAATTTTTGGGAGATGGCTATTTTCTAGCATTGGAAAAAGGTGTTGAAATCATCACTGGTGTTTTACTGATTATTCATAGGTATGTTCCGTTAGCTTTGGTTGTTTTAGCAGGTTTGATAGTCAATATTTTAACATTTCATATCTTTGTAGATTCAGAGTTGCTTCCATTGGCTATTATTATCACAGTATTTGAAGGAATATTAGCATGGCATTACCGCGAAAACTTTAAGGGACTTTTAGAAAGTAAGCCTAAGCATTAAATCCAGTGGGGTGACCCCTGGATTTTTTTGAGTCAGGAGAATTTCACCCGATTCTTTCATCGATATATCAAGGTGGCTCCCTTTGTTATCTAAGACTCCAGGCTTATTTTTATAAAATCTTGAAACCAATTATATCTCGTTATCGTATATAGAGGTATAAAGGGGAGATGAAGAGTGAATACCGACAAATTAATTGCAGCGTTGTGTTACTTCAGTGTTTTCTTTGCGGGGTTTATTTTACCACTCGTTGTTTATATCATAGTTCAAAATCCAGTAGTAAAAAGGCATGCCTTGCATGCGTTAATCTCACATATTATTCCAGTAGCAACAATCGTTTTTATCATTATTCCGTTTTTCTTTATATGGTCTGTGGAAGCATTTGTAGCTACTATGGTGCTAGTGTTCATCCTATTAGCGATCATTAACGTCGGAATTGTGATTTGGAACATTGTAAAAGGAATTCAAGTATTAGCTCAAGAAGAACTTTAAGGGAGGAAGGAACCATGAAAGAAGAACAAAAACGTATTTTAAAACTAGTTGAAGAGGGAAAACTGACAGCTGAGGAAGCAATCGTTCTAATTGAAAAACTCCATTCTGGCGAGGAGAGCCAGTCCCAAGATCCAGCACAGGAAATCAAGACAGAGCTTTCGACTCAAGTCCAGTATGAGCAATCCCAGCAGCAACACCAACATTCATATCAAAGCAAGGGCTCTGCGAAACACAAATTTATGGACTTTATCGACACTGCTCTGAAAAAAATTAAAGACCTCGATCTCGATTTTAATTTTGGTAATGCAGTAGAAGTGAAACATATTTTTCAGCATAAGGACGTATATATTACCAAGCTTGACCTAGACGTTTCGAATGGAAGTATCACAATTATTCCGTGGGAAGAGAAGGATGTCCGCGTTGAATGTGAAGCAAAAGTATATAATATTGATAACCAGGAACGTGCACGCAAAGCATTTTTAGAGGATGTTCTTTTCTCCATCGAAAACGGTGCACTTCGCCTATCAATCCAGAAAAAGCAAATGAAGGTTCATGCAAAAATATATGTTCCTCAGGAAAATTATGAAAGTATTAAGACACGCATGTTTAACGGACCGATAACTGGGGAAAATTTACGAGTAAAGGATTTCCGTGCAAAAACAGCAAATGGTGCAATCACCATTTCGAATTTTGATACAGAATCGGTCGAAATAGAAACAGCAAATGGTCACATTAAAGCAAATCAAATCACAAGTAAAGACTTTGAAGCGGAAACATTAAATGGGACTGTCACAGCAACTGGACGTTTTGAGAAAGTTGACCTCCAAAGCTTTAACGGAAACATCACTTGCGACATTCAAGGAGATAACTGCCACACTGCGTATGTAAAAACAACCACTGGGAGCATTGATGTGTTTGTCGCAAATGACTATCAAGTTGACGGTGAATTAAAATCAAATCTCGGCAGCTTCAAGTCAGAGCTTCCAATGATGTCAATCATTGAAGAGAAAAATGAAGTTGTTCAGAAGTCTCTACGGTTTAAAGCAAATGAAGAGAAAGTGCCAAAGCTACATCTCTTTGCTGAGACGAAAACAGGCTCTATTACGATAAAGTGAAACTTCATTCAGTAAGGGGGTCTTCATCCCCTACTGAATGTTAGTTGAGGCCACACGAAGTGGGTCACAAAGACGTTGACACAGGATGTGTCGCTCTTAGTCTTTGTACATTGATTCGGGCTTTTACTGGCAGTTTGCCCCCAAAAAAATACTTGTTGGTTATCCCTATAAACTTGTAGTGGGGGTCTTACTACCAGTTAATGCGGGATAAAACTACTTTGAGGTGTTGACAATGAAAAAGAAATTATACCGCTCCACTAGAAATAGAATGCTAGGAGGAGTGCTTGGAGGCCTCGCGGATTATACAGGAATCGATGCGTCATTATTACGTATACTTGCTGTAGTCGGATTCATTTTAGGCGTCGGTTCATTAGGGATTATTTATCTCGTTTGGTTGTTTATTGTACCAAATGAAGGAGATGTCTATAGATAATGAGATGGATTGCTAGCATAATTGTTAATAGCATCGTACTAATGGTTGTAGCAGGATATGTCGATACGTTTCATCTTGAAGGCGTAGGCGCCGCTGTCACAGCAAGCGTAATCCTATCGATTTTAAATGTAATCGTAAAACCCATTCTCATCGTTTTAACTTTACCTGTTACAGTACTCTCATTAGGTTTATTTTTATTTGTGATCAATGCACTTACTTTAATGCTGACACAGTCCTTAATGGGTGACTCCTTTATAATCGAGGGATTCGGCACAGCATTACTAGCAGCAGTTATTATCTCGATTCTAAATTTACTCATACAAAAAGTAATCGTCGAACCGCTTCAGGAGAAAAAGAAGAAATAATACTTTACTAGCAGCGTAGTCCAAGGAGGATTACGCTGCTTTTTATTGAACATATAGTCAAAGGAGAGAAGGGAGTACAAGCATGTTTCCAATACTAGAAACCGAACGACTTAGATTAAGAGAGATCGTACTTAGCGATGCCGAAGCAATATTCACCTGTTTTTCAAACAATGATGTCACGCGTTATTACGGACAAGATCCACTAACCAAATTAGAACAAGCAGAGCAGTTTGTTGAATTCTTTGCAAAAAACTATAGAGAAAAACGTGGAGTAAGATGGGGAATTGAATTAAAAGAAACCAATGAACTCATTGGAACCATAGGATTTAACGCCTGGTCTCCCAAGCATATGCGAGCAGAAATTGGCTATGAGCTACAGCCCCAATACTGGCGAAAAGGATACGCAACGGAGGCTGTTAAAAAAGTAATCTCTTACGGTTTTGACAATCTAGGCTTAACTCGCATTGGTGCCATAGTGTTTCTTGAAAACGCAGCATCAAATGAATTGTTAAAAAAACTTGGATTCGAAAAAGAAGGTATCTTAAGGAACTATATGTACCAAAACGGTGTTGCGCATGATACAAATGTTTATTCACTGGTAAAATGAAAATAGTCAAAGACAAATATAAGAGTTCTCCATGCAATCTGTCGTTGAGACTGCCTCTCGCGGACAAAACCAAAGAGTTAGTTTGGTAATCTGTCTCTGAGGCCGTCCCTCGAAGACAAATTAACTGAGTTCACCGTTCAAACTGTCTTTGAGGCCGTCTTTCAAAGACAAATTAAATGAGTTCACCGTTCAATCTGTCTCTGAGGCCGTCTCTCGAAGACAAATTAACTGAGTTCACCGTTCAAACGTCTCTGAGGCCGTCTCTCGAAGACAAATTAGATGAGTTCACCGTTTAATCTGTCTCTGAGACCTTCTCACCCACAAGAAAACAGAAGCTAATTCTCCCAATCCACCTCTTAAAACACAACTCCCCTACATTCTTCTGCAATTTAAATCAGAAAAGTTTTGGCCTTACACAGAAAAATGCTAAAATAGGAGAATGAGTTTGAAAAATTTAATTTTAAAAAATACAGTCTTTTTAAGCAAAAAATGAGAGGGCTTTAAAAATACGCAGTAACAACTAAAAACTACATGAATCACAATCAAGGAGGAACAGATGTGCCAAAAGTTAGCACAAAAGATTTAATCGAAAAGTTCAAATTAGAATTGGTGAGTGGGGAAGAAGGAGTGAATCGCCCGATAACAACAAGTGATATATCTAGACCAGGTATTGAACTAGCAGGATTTTTTGATTACTATCCTTCAGAGCGAGTCCAGCTATTAGGAAAAACTGAGCTGACGTTCTTTGATAAATTGTCTACTGAAGAAAAAAGATACCGTATGGAAAAGCTTTGTACTGATATCACTCCTGCAATTATTATTTCGCGTGATTTAGAAGTTCCACCAGAACTGATTGAAGCCTCCGAGCGTGAATCTGTTCCGGTGATCAAAGCACAAATGAAGACAACAAGACTATCAAGTAGAATTACAAACTTTTTAGAAAGTAAGCTTGCTCCAACAACAGCTGTCCATGGTGTTCTAGTGGATATATACGGAGTAGGGGTGCTAATCATTGGTAAGAGTGGTGTGGGTAAAAGTGAAACAGCGCTTGAACTTGTCAAACGCGGACACCGACTTGTTGCAGATGATTGTGTAGAAATTCGTCAAGAAGATGATGATACACTTATTGGAAGCGCACCTGAGCTTATTGAGCATCTCCTTGAAATTCGTGGTCTTGGAATCATCAACGTCATGACCTTATTCGGAGCAGGTGCAATTCGAAATTATAAACGGATTACGCTTGTGGTCAATCTAGAACTTTGGGATCAGACAAAACAATATGACCGACTTGGACTTGAAGAAGAAAAAATGAAAATCATCGATACTGAATTAACAAAATACACAATTCCAGTTCGTCCTGGGCGAAACTTAGCTGTCATCATTGAAGTGGCAGCGATGAATTACCGTCTTAAACGTATGGGTTTGAATGCTGCAGAGGATTTCTCAAATCGTCTTTCACATACAATTGAATTTAGGGAGCACGATGACATATAAAAAAATCAATAAATTAGGGAGATGAGATAGTGGACCGAAACATTCAACCATTAGACCCAACATTTTTAGAATTTGGCGCGTTACGCATTCAATGGTATGGATTAATCATCGGGCTAGGGACCATGCTAGCCCTTTACCTTGCCATTAAAGAATCAGAACGCAGAGGTATGCACAAAGATACTTTCATGGACCTTATGCTGTTCGCGGTACCAATTGCTATCATCTGTGCAAGAATATATTACGTTATTTTTAAATGGGATTATTACTCACAAAATCCTTCCAAAATCATTGCAATTTGGGAAGGTGGAATTGCCATTCATGGTGCGTTAATCGGTTCAGTTGTGACTGCAATTGTATTTGCAAGAGTAAAAGGCTTGTCATTTTGGAAGATTGCAGACATCGCGGCACCAAGTATTATCTTAGGTCAAGCTATTGGCCGTTGGGGAAACTTTATGAACCAAGAAGCACATGGGGGACCCATTGCTGAGGAACAGATACAAACCTTCTATAATGTGCTACCTGACTTTATCATGGACCAAATGTATATCCAAGGAACGTACTACCATCCAACCTTTTTGTATGAATCAATTTGGAGCCTTGTAGGTTTTGTTTTATTACTAATGCTTCGAAGGGTTAACCTAAGACGTGGAGAAATGTTTCTTACATACGTCATCTGGTATTCTATTGGCCGCTTATTCGTAGAAGGCTTACGGACAGATAGCTTAATGCTTGGGGATATTCGAGTGGCACAGCTGATTTCAGTGTTATCGATTGTGGGAGCAATTATCGTACTTATTTATCGAAGAATAAAAGGTCATTCGAACGAGCGTTATTTAGAGAACTAAATTTAGTAAAAGGGAGAGGGGAAACTTGCTAGATACGATCAAGAGAGGCTTTATAGTAGGATTAAAAACTACTTGGACATTAGGGAAGGTAATTTTCCCTGTTACCCTACTTGTCACGATGTTGCAATATACACCGGTGCTAGATTGGGTGATTAAGTGGATTGCCCCAATCATGGGCTGGTTTGGTCTGTCAGGTGATGCCGCAATACCACTTGTATTAGGTAACTTTTTAAACCTTTATGCAGGGATTGGAGCGATCTTAACACTAGATTTGACCGTAAAAGAAGTGTTTATTTTAGCTGTCATGCTATCATTCTCGCATAATATGATTATCGAATCGACTGTTGCTGCAAAAGTAGGTATGAAGATTTGGGTGATTGTAACAGTTAGACTGGGACTCGCATTCATTTCTGCCTTTGTCATTAATCTAGTTTGGAAAGGTGGAAGTGAGCTAGCAAAATATGGACTAGTTTCTACGACTGATGAACAAATTTCAGGCTGGGGTGCTATTGTTTTAAATGGTATTGAAAAAGCTACATTTGGGATTCTGCAATTGGCTCTTATTGTCATTCCATTGATGGTTGTTATTCAAATATTAAAGGATTTAAAATGGTTGGATGTATTTTCAAAGTGGATGACGCCTGTCACAAAGGCACTCGGAATGAAGGAAAATACATCAACAACCTTGGCTGCAGGTATTTTGTTCGGTCTAGCGTTAGGAGCAGGTGTAATGATTCAGGCGGTAAAAGAGGATAATGTAAGTAAGAAAGATGTAACCTTAGCATTAATTTTCTTAGTATCCTGTCACGCTGTTGTGGAGGATACGCTTATCTTTATCCCCTTAGGCATTCCGGTTTTACCGCTATTGTTAATCCGACTCATTACTGCAATTATACTAACAATGGTTATCGCTTTTATCTGGAAACGCGTCGAGCAAAATAATAGAAAGGAAGTTATTTATGGCAATTAATACACTACTATTTGATTTAGATGGAACGTTAATCGATACGAATGAACTGATCTTGCAATCCTTTTTACACACCTTTGGAAAATACTTTCCAGATCGCAACTATAGCAGAGAGGATATTTTGCCGTTCAATGGTCCTACTTTACATGAATCTTTTTCATCTGTAGACCCGGATCGTGCAGAAGAAATGATTGCTGAATATCGAAAATTTAATCATGAAAAACATGATGAACTAGTTACCGAATTCCCAGGGGTATTTGACACCATTAAGACTCTTAAAGATAAAGGTTATAAAATTGGAGTTGTTACAACAAAAGTTCGAAAAACGGTTAACATGGGATTACAACTAACACAGCTAGACCAATTCTTTGATGTCGTGGTGACATTGGATGATGTGACTAATCCAAAACCAGATCCTGAACCAGTGCTGTTAGCATTGAAAATGTTAAATTCAACACCGGAAGAAGCCATTATGGTTGGCGACAATTATCAGGATATTGTAGCTGGTAGAAATGCGGGCACAAAGACTGCTGGAGTTGCCTGGTCTCATAAAGGAAAAGACTTCTTATTGGAATACAACCCTGATTATATGCTTGAAAACATGAGTGACTTACTGGATTTAGTTTAACTATATTCAGGAGTAACCTACTTCTTTAGTGGGATAAATATAAAGGAGTTTACAATTCAGTTGAGGGTACAAACCATCACTGAATAAAGTTAAAGCCTCCGGCATGCCACGATTTTCAGAGGTGATTTTTCGAGCAAGCTCGAAAAAAATCGGGCGCAAATACGCCAAGGCGCATTTGATTGTTAAAGGATGAAAAAATTGTGAAACGACGAACCACACGATATTTTGTTTCAGGACCCAATTCACTTTGGCAAATTTATAAGACCGTATCCTTTTGGAAGGTTGTTAAAAACTTTATCGTCATACAGATCGCGCGCTATACGCCATTTCTTGGCGTGAAAAATTGGCTATATCGCACTTTTTTAAGAATGAAGGTAGGGGAAAAAACAGCATTTGCACTGATGGTAGTACCGGATACAATGTTTCCTGAGAAAATCAGTGTTGGAAGCAACACCGTCATTGGCTTTAATACCACAATACTAGCCCATGAATACTTGATTAAAGAATACAGATTGGGTGACGTTAAAATTGGCAACGAGGTAATGATTGGGGCTAATTCAACGATTTTGCCAGGTGTGGAAATCGGTGATGGAGCAATCGTATCAGCGGGTACATTGGTCCACAGAGATGTTCCAGCAGGCAGCTTTGTTGGTGGCAACCCGATGAGAGTGATTTACACGAAAGAACAAAGAGAGCAACGAGAGAAAGAGGAATCAAGCCATTGAGTTGGGTTTGGACTAACCTAAAATAGTGAGACAATATAAAACACCTCCAAAATGGCAATACTTGAGATAAGTATTGTGACATT
>NZ_JBPFDQ010000050.1:0-40870 GCF_059415045.1 Ferdinandcohnia sp. SAFN-114
ATCAAATTAATGAAAAAGTGTTAAATTTAATATGGATAGGTGTTTTATATATGTCTCATTTGGCTAGGTCAGTTCAAACCGCGCTTTTTTTATCACCCATTATGATACTTATACATCCATAATACCCCTGATTTTAACATACGAGGTACGCGTCCTGTGAGAGCTCGTTCTGCAACTAATCCAAATCCTTCTTTTTTACCAAGAGAACCAAGAACACCTTTTAGTTTAATTTTAGGAAACTCAGCTGGAGGTCCTTCACCCTTCCAACGTTTTAAAAGGACCTGAACAATTTGTTCAGCCTGACCTTCGGCTAGTTGAGCACTTGGTGCATGTGGTAAGCTTGCACAGTCACCAACAACATATACATGTTCATCATTTGGAAGATTGTGTTGTTTTGTTAATACTACTCGGCCGCTTCCGTCTTTTTCAACATCTAAGTCACGAACAATTTTATTAGGCTGGATACCAGCTGTCCACACAACTACATCACTTTGAACAGGTTGGTCGTTATTAAAGAGTACATTCTCTTCCACTCTTGTAATATTTGAGTTATTGATAATCTCTACTTCGTTTTTATCAAACCAGTTTTCTACATACATACTCAATTTTTCAGGGAAAGCTGAAAGTATATGTTTCCCTCTATCGAATAGTTTGATTTTTAAGTCAGGTCTGCTTTCATACAGCTCACTCGCTAGTTCAACTCCACTTAGGCCTGCACCAACAATGGAAACAGTAGCACCAGCAGGAAGATTATTAAGCTTTTGATAGGTTTTTCTTGCTTTATCGATGGTTTGGATGCTATCTGTGTATTCTTTCGCACCTGGAACATTGTGATATTTGTCCTCGCATCCAAGTCCAATTATTAAATCATCATACTTAACTGGTTCTACATCATTAATGTGAACAAGTTTTTCATTTAAATCGATGCCTGTAATCTCCCCATACTTTACGTGCAAACGTGGATGTTCTGGAAAAGTTACACGTACATGTGAGTCTGAAATAGTCCCTGCTGCTAGCGCGTAAAATTCCGTTTTTAAACTATGATAAGGCGCACGGTCAATTAAGGTAATCTGTATATCCTCGGGTAATTGACTTGGCAAAAGGCGGTGTAAAACCCGCATTCCACCATAACCTCCACCTAAAATGACAAGATTTTTCATGATGATTATCCCCTTTGTTACTCTCTTTAGTTAAAGCGTATTCATCCATTGTTAGTACAAAGTTTATAGCTAATTCGTTATCCTTTTCAAACACTAAAAGTATAGCGAAATTATGACAAAATAACAACCGATATTCTAAAAATTGACGAATCGAAAAAAAGAGAGTACGATAAATAGTTGTAGTGAGGTGAATACCAGTGAATCCTATCATTGAGTTTTGTGTTAGTAATTTGGCAAGTGGCTCACAGAAAGCTAAGGAAATTCTTGAACAGGATCCAAATCTTGATGTGATTGAATACGGATGCCTTAGCTATTGTGGACAATGCTTTGAGTCGCTATATGCTCTTGTAAATGGGGATGTAGTTACTGGTGAAACAGCTGATGAGCTTGTTGAAAATATCTATACCTATTTAGAAGAAAACCCAATGTTCTAATACAAAATATTATATATACGAGAAAGCAGTCTATTTTGACTGCTTTTCTTACATTTTGGGCAAAAAAAGAAAACCCTTCATTAAATGAATGAAGAGTTTCTAAAAAAAACGGGGGATAATCTTATTGTGCTCCAAATAATACCATTTTATACTAGAAGTAATAAAAAAAGTTAGCATTAGACAGATTATTTGTAACAAAACCCGATTACCATTATACTAATAGTAATAACCTATTTTAGTAAGCTTGAAAAAGAAGGAGGTTACAAACATGACAGATCGTGTGGTTACCATTTCTGAAGCGGCTGCTTTTCAAATTAAAGATATGATGAAACAGAATGAAGAAGAAGGATCATTCTTACGTGTTGCTGTAAAGGGTGGCGGTTGTAGTGGGCTTTCTTACGGAATGGGCTTTGAACAAGAAGTAAATGAAGATGATCGCCAGGATGAACAGCATGGTATTAAGATTATCATTAATAAAGAAGATGCTCCAATACTATCTGGTGTGAAAATAGACTTTAAACAATCCCTTATGGGTGGCGGATTTACGATCGATAATCCAAATGCAATTGCATCATGTGGGTGTGGTTCTTCCTTCCGTACAGCAAAAGTTACGGGTACACCTGAAAACTGTTAATTGTAAGTTGGGCTTCTAGTGTGGGCCCGACTTTTTTATCCTAAATATGGCAAGTTTTAGTCTAAAAAAATAACAAATTTCCAACAACCTCCAAAAAGGGTTGTTTTTTTATTTTTTTAATATTTAAAAAGGTCCTCAAACACTTGAAAAATCAATATAAAAGGCATAATATAGGATGTGGGTAATAAATAGTACAACTTATCGACAAATATCGGAATCTTTTTTGTCCAATAATGGTATCTTACGTGAAAGATATCACAAACTATTTAATCAATAAAATTAGAGCATACAGTTGAAAATAGAAATAAGTATTTTTGACTGCAAAAAAGAAAAGGTGGGCGTGATTACAGTGAGAAAGCCAAAAATCGTAGTTTTAGGTGCAGGATATGGTGGATTAACCACTATTGTTAATTTACAAAAGACTTTGGGTGTAAATGAAGCTGATATTACACTAGTTAATAAAAATGATTACCACTATGAGACCACTTGGTTACATGAAGCTTCTGCTGGTACTTTAGAGGCAGATCGTGTACGTTACCAAATTGAAGACGTAATTAGCGGACATAAGGTTAAGTTTGTAAAAGGCTCTGTAGCAAAGATTGATCGTGAAGGCAAACGTGTAATTCTTGAGGACGATTCACAGGTTGAATATGACTATTTAGTTGTAGCACTTGGTGGAGAATCCGAAACTTTTGGAATTAAAGGCCTAAAAGAATACGCATTTTCAATTTCAAATGTAAATACAGCTCGTCAAATTAAAGAACATATCGAATATCAATTCGCAACATATAACACGGAAGAAGAAAAAGACGATACTCGTCTAACAATCGTTGTTGGTGGAGCAGGATTTACGGGTATTGAGTTCTTAGGAGAACTTGTTAATAGAGTTCCTGAACTTTGCCGTGAATTCGATATTGACCAAAATAAAGTAAAGATTATTTGTGTGGAGGCTGCACCAACCGCATTACCTGGATTTGATGCTGAATTAGTTGAATATGCAGTGAACCACTTGGAGAAAAAAGGTGTGGAATTCAAAATCGGAACTGCGATTAAAGAAGGTACACCTGAAGGAATCATCGTTGGAAAAGACGACGTAACAGAAGAAATTAAAGCGAAAACTGTTGTATGGGCAGCGGGTATTCGTGGAAACAGCGTAATAGAAGCTTCTGGTTTTGAAGCAATGCGTGGTCGTGTGAAAGTTGAAAAAGACCTTCGTGCACCGGGTCATGAAGATGTTTTCTTTGTTGGAGATAGCTCACTTGTTATTAATGAAGAAATCAATCGTCCATACCCTCCAACTGCACAAATCGCAATGCAACAAGGTGCATTAGTTGCGAAAAACATTGCGGTACTAGTTCGTGGACAAGGAGAACTTGGTGAATTTACCTTTGATAACAAAGGAACTGTATGTTCACTTGGTGAGCATGATGGAATCGGTGTAGTATTTGGCAGAAAAATTTGGGGCTCAAAAGCAGCATTCATGAAGAAAGTAATTGATAACCGTGCTCTATTAATCGTAGGCGGACCATCACTTGTTCTTAAAAAAGGTAAATTAAAATTCATTTAACATAATAAAAAAGGAATGCTTTTATCTTAGCATTCCTTTTTTACATAATTGTCCGTTTTGCTAAGTGAAATCAATTGACTCATTAATCATACCTTTAGTAAACTAGGAAGGGATTTGTCCTTATTCGTCCAGCACAAGTGCCTAGCCCTCTAGGTCACAAGCCAATCTGTCATTTAGGTCAAACAGTGCGCCTTTTGCCAGTTCGTCTTGTGCTGTCGCGGCTGATCAAGGAACTTGCGCATTTGTAATGGAGGTGAGTTGCCATGTCACTCAGTTTTTTACCGATATTTTTAATTTCGATGTTATTATTTTTCGTTTTATTTTTTGGAATAGGATTCATTCTTAACATGCTATTACGTATGTCGTGGATTATGGCCATTATTTATCCAATAATTGCCTTGGCAATCATTCAAGAGGTATCCTTTCTAGATTATTTTACATCACCGGCTAGTGCATTTAGCTCTTTAGGAGAGAGTATTACGACATTAGCTCCGCTAGATATTGCGATTTTACTTAGTGGTCTTGCTGGTGCAATTTTATCAGGAGTAATCATAAAACTCCTACGAAAAAAAGGATACAGAATGTTTTAGGTAGTCACTTCTATTGAGAATTTCCAAGAGGAAACGTAAGGATTTAGTTATAAAATCTTTACGTTTATTTTTTTCTACAATTATCTTCCACTCATAAACGAATATTTTTTTGCCAAATTGGAAAGAAATAGAGTCGTGAGAGGAGTGGAAAAATGTGTTTCGTTTAAACACAATGATAAGAAGAAGTGCAATGACATTCCTATTTGCATTAGCACTAATTACTACGTTCCAATCTTTTTCCGGAGTGCAGACGAAAGACCTTACAAACTGGATAGGCAACCAATTTCAAGAGAAATCGCAATCAGTAGGAATTAAAAGTGTAGAATGGGTATCACAATTATTATTTATAAATAATGGAAATAAGGCGGTCTCGGCCACTGGCTTAGAAACCACATTACCAATTGAAGAAGCGATTGATTTTTCAAAATACCCAACACAAACAGTTGTCGCGACTGGATATACGGCAGGTGTTGAATCAACAGGTAAGGATGCGAAACACCCTTCCTATGGGATTACCTATTCAGGTGTTAAGGTGAAACGTGATTTGTATTCAACCATTGCTGCGGACTTAGATGTGTTTCCAATAGGAACAATTCTATTTATACCCGACTACGGGTATGGAGTAGTCGCTGACAAAGGCGGAGCTATCAAAGGAAATAAAATAGATTTGTACTATGATACAGTTGATGATGTCTATAAAAAATGGGGGAAGAAAACCCTTGATGTTTATATCATCAAGATGGGTGACGGAAGAATATCTGAAGAAGAAATTGCTGCAATGAATGAGGATAAGTCAATGCAAGTATTTCGACAACAAATTTTAGGTGAAAAAAGTTAAAGGCTAATCATAAAGATTAGCCCATTTTGTATTTTAAAGGATATGAAGTAATAAAGTTAACAAGACCCCAGTTAATCCACCAAAAAATACCTCAATCGGTTTGTGACCTAATAACTCCTTTAATTCTTTTCTTTTACTATCCTCATCAAGCTTAGGCCATAGTTTTGCATCATCTGCAAATTTCTGGAAATCCGCAACAAGCTGATTGAGAACGGTCGCCTGTTCACCAGCATGTCTACGAACGCCAGAAGCATCAAACATGACAATGACAGCAAATACTGTTGATATCGCGAAGAAAGGGGAATCTACGCCTTGTTCGAGGGCGATACCGGTTGTTAACGCAGTAACTGCTGCTGAATGGGAGCTGGGCATCCCACCAGTACTTGTAACTAACGACCAATCAACTTTTTTTGTTACAAAAAAATGTAGTGGGACTTTAACAAATTGTGCAAATCCTATTGCAGCAAGTGCAGCCCAAAGTGGAAAATTTGTAAAAAGCTCCATGTAAACTTCTTCCTCTCGTTAACATCCATTTTCTAACTTTGTTTTTGTTTAAAAAAATTTTGACATTTCATCTAATATAAAGTTACTTTTTATCATTATAAAAGAATTTGGTTGAGCCTGCAAAATGAATTTTAAACTGGTGGATTGATGATGAAATTTAGTGCCTCGAAGTTTATAATAAAAAGGTAAAATATAATGGAGGTGTAACAGTGTTTAACGTTAAAAATGAAGCAAAAGCAATAGAAGCAAATGAAGCATTACTAATCGGTATTTTCGCGAAAAACCAAAAGACAACAGGTCTTACAAAAGAATTAGATTTATTATTAGATGGACAGATTACAGAACTGTTAAAAGAAGGCGACATTCGTGTAGAACAAAATAAGGTTTCAAAGGTACATACTTTAGGGAAGACACCGATAAAAAGAGTTTATTTTTTAGGTCTAGGAAAAGAAGAAAAGCAAACCCTTGAATCTCTCAGAGAGGCGTTTGGAAAAGCTGTTAAAATAATCTCAGAAACAAAGGTTGAAAGCTTTGCCGTTAGCTTAGATTCCTTTGTATCTGAGGAATTAGATGCACTTGATGTTGCCCATGCGTTCGGAGAAGCCCTTGCATTGTCTACATATAAATTTGCAGATTACAAGCAAAAGTCAAATGAACCAGAAAAGAAAATTGAAGAAGTCGTTGTTTATTCTAGCAGCGATTCAGAAGAAATCAAGGCAAGTATAACTGTCGGATATGCGTATGGACAGGGAACAAACTCTGCCAGAACCCTAGTAAATCTTCCAGGTAATATGTTAACAGCTACAGATTTAGCAAATTATGCAGCAGAGCTCGGAAAGAAATATGGATTTGAAGTGGAAATACTAGAAAAAGAGGATATGGAAAGGCTCGGGATGGGCGCACTCTTAGCGGTTAATAAAGGTTCTGCAGAGCCTCCTAAAATGATCGTCCTTAAATATCAAGGTAAAGAGAACTGGGAAGATGTCATTGCACTAGTTGGAAAAGGAATTACCTTTGATACAGGTGGATACTCCATCAAGCCAAAGGACGGCATTGTTGGCATGAAATCAGATATGGGTGGAGCAGCAGCTGTTTTAGGAGCTATGGAGGTCATTGGGGAATTAAGACCTGAAAAAAATGTTGTTGCTGTCATCCCATCAACCGATAATATGATTAGCGGTGATGCATTCAAGCCAGATGATGTAGTAACCTCTATGAATGGTAAAACAATTGAAATCTTAAATACAGATGCAGAAGGTCGACTTGCATTAGCAGATGGCATCACCTATGCGAAATTTCATGGTGCCTCTTATTTAGTAGATGTTGCGACATTAACTGGAGGAGTGATTGTCGCTTTAGGTAATGATATTACGGGTGCAATGACAAACAACGAAGCCTTTTTTGAGGAGGTTTTAGAAGCATCCATTGAAGCTGGTGAACCTATTTGGCGTTTACCGATCACTGAAAATCATAAGAAGCGTGTTCGAAAAAGCCTGGTTGCCGATTTAAATAATTCACCTGGTCGCGATGGTCATGCGATTTTCGCTGGTACATTCATAGGTGAATTCGCAGAAGATACACCATGGGTACATCTAGATATCGCAGGAACAGCAACGACGACTTCAGCTCACAATCTTGGCCCAGCCGGTGCAACTGGGGTTATGGTCCGTACACTCGCAACCCTAGTTGAGCGTTTTGGAGAAACAGAAGAATAAATGACAGAGAAGTCTACCTAACGGGTAGGCTTCTTTTTAATAGGAATGCGTATCATCATATCGCTATATGATAACTGAAATGGCGTATTGCCCGATTTATGATATATCTCTATATCGCAGCCCGATATGTGGTGTATAGAAACCGTTTAATCGGTCTATCAGCATACCGCAATACGCTTGCTTACTTAATAGTGTATTGGTACCCGATATGTGGTATATCGCAATATATTAAACGATATATCGGCAAAATACTTAAATGTTAATGCTATAATCACAACCTGATTTATCGAAATATATCCCTATATCGCAACCCGATATATCGGAACATCCTTATATCACAAGCCGCTTTTATAAGTTTCGTCCTATGAAATCCCAATCAACAAAAAAGTGTTCCACCAGGATCATAACCAACTTCTCCTATAAAAAACCATTGACGATTTCTAATATCATATGGTATTTTAGTTTAGTATTTTAATTCTCTACCAATTTAGCAAACTAAAGTATTTGAAGAATAATAACCATACTAAAAGGAGTTTTCACCATGAATGCAGTTGTTATAGCAGTTCTTGTCATGCTAATTCTAAGCTTATTCCGTATAAATGTGGTTGTAGCTCTTGCTATAGGGGCAATTGTTGGGGGACTAACAGGTGGTCTCGATATTGCAACAACAGTATCTACATTCACAGAAGGCTTAGGTGGAAATGCTACAGTCGCATTAAGTTATGCACTACTTGGAAGTTTTGCAGTAGCTATTTCAAAAACAGGATTACCAGATGCGATGGTAGACCTTGCCATCAAACTTGTTGGGAAGCAAGGAGATAGCAAACGGAAAACCTATTCAAAGGTACTAATCATCTTAATTATTCTAGCAATTTCTATTTCATCACAAAACATAGTACCGGTTCATATTGCTTTTATTCCTATTTTAATACCACCTTTATTAAAGGTATTTAATGAACTCGAAATTGATCGTCGACTTATCGCTACCGTTATTACTTTTGGTTTAACAGCTCCATACATTGCGCTACCAGTTGGATTTGGAGAGATTTTCCACGGACTTCTGCAGCAATATATGCAAGAAAGTGGATTAGAAGTAGTAAAACGAGATATCCCAATTGCCATGTTGATTCCATCTGCAGGGATGGTAGTTGGTTTACTTATCGCAGTTCTATTTTCCTATCGTAAGCCAAAACAATATAAAACGATCGAAATTGCAAATGAGTCAGGTTCAGGAGTAAACACAACTTATACTAAAAAGAGCCTTAGCTTTGCTACACTTGCCGTGATTGTTACATTAGGTATACAGTTAACACTTTCGCAAGTATTTGATGTGGATGGCATGATTTTTGGAGCATTAGCCGGAATAGCTGTTCTTTATTTCAGTGGCTCGATGAAAGTAAGTCAAGCTGACGAAGTCATAACTAGTGGTATGAAAATGATGGCATTCATTGGATTTGTTATGATCACAGCTTCAGGGTTTGCATCTGTTATTAAAGAAACAGGGCATGTTGAGGCACTGGTTTCACAATCTGCGGATCTTATCGGTGGAAATTTATCACTTGCTGCTTTAATGATGTTAATTGTAGGTCTTTTGATTACCTTAGGAATTGGTTCATCATTTTCAACGATACCAATCATCGCAACGATTTTTGTTCCATTATGTATTGAAGTTGGATTTAGTCCAATGGCGACAATTGCTCTTGTAGGAACTGCGGCAGCTCTAGGAGACGCTGGATCACCCGCATCAGATAGTACGCTAGGTCCAACGGCTGGATTAAATGTCGATGGTCAGCATAATCATATTTGGGATACTTGTGTTCCAACATTTTTACACTATAATATTCCACTCATTATTTTCGGCTGGATTGCTGCAATTGTCTTATAAAAACTTACCCCCACGAATTTTCGTGGGGGTATTTCACTTAATTTCATAGATTTGTTGAAGACGGATTTACAGAGTTCCTAGAAACTGCTCGATAAATTCTTGGTGAAATAAGTGCGGCGAAAATGGTAAAAGCAAGGTCCTTTACAATAAACCAAGCCATAACAGCCCAAGCTGCTCCATAGCTCATTTTAACCTCTAACCAAAAATTGAAAGCAAAGTACATATAGTTCGTGCCAATGAAATAGTTCATAAACAAACCAACAAATGCAGCAATCACGAACGTTTTTAAGGTTGGATATCCCTTAGCATGCTCAACGATCTTTCCTGAGAAATAAGCTGTTGCAATGAACGAAAATATAAACCCACCCGTACCGCCAATGATTGGAGCAAGCCCTGCTTCGAACCCTGAAAAAACAGGTGCTCCAGCAATTCCAATTAACATATACACAGTCATAGAAATCGCGCCTAATCGACTTCCGAGAAGAAGCCCAGCCAATACGGCAAAAAAGGTTTGCATTGTTAAAGGTACACCCGCAACCTGTAAAAAAGGTACCATTGAGGTAATGTTTGCACCAATCGCCATAAGTGCTGCAAACATCCCAACATATGTAATTTCGATTGCTCGAATGCGTGGTTTTGATAGTGTTGTCATTATGTGTTAACCTCCGTGTATTTTAGTTAACAAAATCGTAAAACAAGATTCATTATATGTCAACAAAAAAAAACAGAAGTTAACAAATGAAAGTGAAGTCATATGATTAAGATGACGTTGATAAAATAGATGTAGATAATCTTAAAGAATGACAAGTAATCATCTCTAATTGTTATATTTAAAAAATTTTTTTGCCGTTCAAAGTAATAAAAAAGTGTCAAAAGGGATGTCTTTTAAATATAATGCCCATATCCGAAAAT
This sequence comes from Ferdinandcohnia sp. SAFN-114, assembly GCF_059415045.1. NCBI lineage: Bacteria > Bacillati > Bacillota > Bacilli > Caryophanales > Bacillaceae > Ferdinandcohnia > Ferdinandcohnia sp. SAFN-114. The sequence goes on from NZ_JBPFDQ010000050.1 coordinate 10,240, forward strand.
GTTGGGAGCGGTCGGAAATGAGTATTGGAATTGTATTAATGGGCCTTTTTGTCGGTTTTTTGGTCGGACTAACAGGTGTTGGTGGAGCGGCATTATTAACCCCATTCTTGATCTTAATTGGTATTAATCCACTAATTGCAGTTGGAACAGACTTTGTTTATAACTCAATTACGAAATTTTTTGGATCTGTACAGCATTTTCGGCAGAAAACAATTAATTTTAAGCTTGTAAAATATTTGGCTATAGGAAGTGTTCCTAGTGCAATTCTAGCGGTGACTACTTTACATTTTGTTGGAGGAGATAAACTCCTGCAAGGGGAAATCGTAAAGCATGCACTTGGATATGTTCTTATGATGGTTGCCGTTGCGACCGTAATAAAAACCTTGTTCAGTTCTCGTTTTAAAAGCAGGTCCTATAGTATAAAACCTATTGAGGATAAAGCAAAAGCAACCATTCTTTTAGGTGCCATCCTTGGTTTTATAGTAGGGTTAACCTCAGTTGGTTCCGGGTCGTTATTTGCCCTGGCCATGTTGTTATTTTATCAGTTGCGTGCTTCGGAGTTAGTTGGAACGGATATCGCACATGCGTTTATATTAGTCACGGTAAGTGGTTTTTTTCACTTAGGTTTTGGAAATGTTGACCTGCTATTAGTTGCAAATTTACTTTGCGGTTCGATTCCAGGTGTAATCATTGGGAGTACCCTGTCTGCAAAGGTTCCTATGAAACCATTGCAAACGGTAATAGGAGTCATCATTTTTATAAGTGGTTTGAAGTTAATTTATTAGTCCAAAAAAGGTGAAAATATTGCTTACTATACTGCCTTAGTGTAAAATTACACTAAGGCTTTTGTGTTTGTTATAATAAGTAGCAGTACTTTTGAAATAGGTGATTAACATGGATAAAGAACAATTAACGAAATTGCTTTCTGAAAAAATGAAGCTTATAAGGATTGAAAAAGGATATACACAAGATAAAATGGCAGAAATCTTGGGGATCTCAAAAAAGACGTTGGTGCAAATTGAAAAAGGAAGAATTCAAGCAGGTTGGACTTGTGTTGTCGCTGTTTGCGCATTATTTCGGGATAGTGAAATTATTCAAACGACGTTAGGAGGAGATCCAGTTGATGTCATTGAAATCGTTGGTCGCAACGGGATTGACCGGGCTAAGGAACGTACCCTAGGCGGAAAGCTTTGGTGGAAAGATCTTCAGAGGGAGGGGAAGTTTCGTCTCCAACAAAATGTAATTAGCCAGCATTATCGTATTTTGGATGAAGCTAATTTTCGATGGTATTCTTCGTTTGACAAAGAGGAAGCTTACATTAGACTAACAGAATTTTCAATTGAATCCAATTAAAACGGGGCAAATTACTTAGCCCCATTTTTCTTTTTCTTTGCGGATTTACTCTTTGAATACGTAGATGAAGTTAAGTTGTTGTTTACCGCTGCTTCTTCGTTAAGACGTTCTTTATTAGCCATTTAACTTCCTCCATGTCATTCATTAGTGGTCGATGGAAAAATCGTCGAAGCGTTCATTTAAGTATTCATTTTCGCCTGTTGCGAAATTTATATTTCGAAGATCAAGCTCTGGATCAAGCTGATTAACAAGCTGTTCTTCCTTGCTTCGTTTTAGTCTAAACATGTCTCTATCTCTATCATTCATTGTTTTTTTACCTCCTCGTATTTTATCATGTCCTAAACCGAATAACTTTCATTCTTTAAATAAAAAAGAACGATAGGCAATTTTTTACCATCGTTCCACAGCAGGGTATTCATACTAACGCCATCTTAATGCAATTGTTAACTCACTGGCTTTAGTGCCGCCTACACTAGCTTCTAATTTAAGATTTAAACTATCTGGATTATAGGTCGCCTTAACATCTGACTTAATTCCTGTCGATTTTAACAGGCGAACTACTTCCTTACTATTTGATGCCTGTGCAGCAGCCATTACTTGTTTCGCAAACTCCTTTGAGCCAGCTAATTTAGCCAGCATTTTGCTTGCATCCAACATTAGAATTCTCATTTCTTGTGCGGATTCCTTAAATAAACTCGGGTCTACCTCGGGTAATTTTCGATAATATGGGGATGGATAATTCGTCTTTGGGTCAGGAAACACGGAATGGTGTGTGATGTTTGAATTATAACCTGGATATAAAACCGTCCTTGGTGGCCCTTGATGCCCATAGTTAAACGGATAATAGTACAATTCTAGACCTCCCTTATCAAAATTCCCTTACAATATATGTTAATTTTTTGATAAGGTGCTTTTTACCTATGTTCTTCTGTTACTTCCGTTCAATGCCCAACATCTTTAACACCAGCCTTTCCCACATGGTCCAAGGAAGAACATTCTTAAGAAATATAGAGGTTCTTACTCCTTTTCCTACAGGGTAGCGAAGTTTGGACAAAGATTCCTTTTGGGCTAGCTTTACAATGAATTGCGCAACCACATGCGGGTCTCCGTATGATGCTTGGCCTTTTTCAAGTCTTGCTTCGATTTTTTTCATCATATATTGATATGGAGACGTGAGTTGCATTGATTGTTCCGCAATCTTTGTTCCACTGCTCCAAATATTGGTTTCGAATGAACCAGGTTCAATTAGGGCAACGTCTATACCAAAGGGTCTTACTTCTAGTTGTAATGACTCACACCAGCCTTCTAAGGCGAATTTAGAGGCAACATAAGGAGATAGACCTGGAAATCCGATTTGTCCACTGATACTACTAAGATTGATGATTTTTCCCGATCCTTGATTTCTCATAAATGGAAGAATAAGTTTTGTAACCTCGATTAGACCAAAAAAGTTTGTTTCAAATTGAGCTTTGTATTCATTCAGTGAAATTTCCTCGACAAACCCACCTGTTGCAAATCCCGCATTGTTCAAGAGGATATCAATTCCCTTTAGCTTATTTAAAGTTCGCTTAAAATTATGTAAGGACGTAGCATCCGTCACATCTAACTGACAAAAAAGAAGATTTTCTTCTAGAGTAGAATCATTTAATTTATGTAGTACGTTTTTTTTCTTTTCTAAATCTCTCATTGTTGCTACAACAAAGTATCCTTTTTTTAGAAATTCGATTGAAGTTAAGAGTCCGAATCCACCTGAAGCACCGGTTATGATCACAATGGGTTTTTTCACATTTTTCTCTCCTTAAACCATTTAAAAAGGTTTCTAATATTATCCATTTAATCTTATAATAGAAAGAAGTAAGTATCTACAATTTAGTAACTTCAACCTGATAAGGCAGGGATAAGATGGATATAAATGAAATCGTGTCAATTATTCAGGAACACGGATATATAGGACTTTATTTATGGTTGTGGGTGGGGGCCTTTATCATTCCAATCCCTAATGAGGTCATTGTTTCAACAATTGGATTTTTTGCTTCAGAGGATGTTTTTGTACCTTGGAGGATCTTTTTAGTTACATATGCTGGCATTCTCACAGCTGTCACTACCAGTTATATCTTTGGTCGCTTTGCAGGACATGCGATGGTTGTCCTCTTAAATAAACAAAACAAAATGAGAAAAAAAATTGCACGTGGATTATCTCTTATTGAAAAATACAATACGTTTGCGTTGGCTTTTTGTTACTTCGTACCAGGCTTTCGTATTCTATTTCCGTTCTTATTCGGTTTTAGTAAATTATCCTTTTTAAAATTTGCAACTACGCTTTACACAGCTATATTTTTATGGGTGTCCATCATTTTTTCAGTAGGGTATTTTGCAGGTGAAGAGTTCATAGAGGGTTTTATTAAATATTATGATATTGTTATTGGAATAGGTGTTGCAGCATTTGCAATAATTGTGTTGGTTAAGTTAAATAAGACGAGAAAACAACGTAAGCTTTCACATTGAGAGGATGTCCTAAAAAATGAAAAAGCTGTCTTTATTACTAGTATTTTTAATAATAGCAGGTTGTTCACAGAAACAACCCCTTGATGAACCTATAAAGGAAACTGTTTCAAACCCGACTATTATTGCGACAAACCTTACCATTCCATGGATGATAACCATAACAGACGGTACCTTCCTCATACCTGAACGTGTAGGGAGGTTGTCGGAAATTGAAGAAGATACAGGTAAAATAACTTCACAACGGCTAAACCTTCTTAAAGAAATTGTACACCAAGGGGAAGGAGGTTTTCTTGGGTTTACGCTTGCACCTGATTATGAGAATTCTAAACAGGCATATTTGTATCATACATATATGGAGGACGGGGAAATATTAAATCGCGTAATCCTTGTCGAAAGAAGCGATACAACCTGGGAAGAGAAAAGCATTTTACTTGAAGGAATTCCCGGAGGAAGAATCCATAATGGGGGACGAATTAAAATTGGCCCAGATCAAAAATTGTATGTTACTGCAGGTGATGCAGGAGTTCCGGAAAACTCCCAAGACATAACAAGTCTTGCAGGCAAAATCCTCCGAATAAACCTTGATGGTTCTATCCCGACAGACAACCCTATTCCTAACTCTTATGTCTATTCGTATGGTCACCGGAACCCACAAGGGCTTGCATGGGATGAAGAAGGAACATTATACAGTACAGAACATGGACAAAGTGCACATGATGAGATTAATCTGATTGAACCGGGGAAGAACTACGGATGGCCTGTTATTGAAGGGGATGAGACAGAGGTTGGTATGATTTCACCAATTTATCATACGGGCGAGGAAACATGGGCACCTTCTGGAATTGATTATGCAAATGGCAAGCTGTATATTGCCACGTTACGCGGATTAAAAGTGAGAAGCTACGATGTTGCATCCGGTAAAATTGAAACGTTCCTTGATATCAATAGCAGAATGAGGGATGTATACATAGTAGATAATATCCTTTATACCATTACAAATAACACGGACGGACGTGGGAATCCAAAAGAAGATGATGACAAACTTCTTTCGATCCCATTATCAGGAATTCGTAAATAAACAGAAATGAGGAGAAGAAGAGTGACAGAAAATTCGTTAATTGAAGCTTTGGGGATTACACTTGAAGAGGTGACACCTGACCGAGTGACGGCGACTATGCCTGTTGATGAACGGACGCGTCAGCCTTTTGGTGTTTTACATGGTGGGGCATCTGTGGCGTTAGCGGAAACGGTTGCAAGTGTAGGCACATACAATTTAGTAGATAAAGAAACACAAGGTTGTGCAGGTTTAGAAATTAATGCGAACCATATTCGTGCAAAAAGGGATGGTATCGTAAGAGCAATCGGTACATCCCTCCATAAAGGAAAAACAACAATGGTTTGGGATGTGAAAATAGTGGACGAAGAAGATAACCTAATCTGTGTATCACGCTGCACCACAGCGATTATCAATTTGAAAAAATGAACTTTTTAGGTTAGGGACATTTCGGTGATAAAGCGGGAATCTGAAGATAACGCGATTCCCAGTTGAAATAACGCAATTACGAAGGAATAGAGGGCAAAAAAAAATAGCATGCATTTACCGAAAACAGCACATAATCTCAAACCTAGCAGTCAGAAAAAGCGAGGACTTTACAAGTCCTCGCTTTCCTTTATGGACTAATTCTTTCTTTTGAATGATGTACCTTGTCTTTTAAATCATCCTGAGAGCTTTTTTCCCAAAGTGGAACCTTTGTATTATAGGCAGCACGGCTAATTAAATGTCCGGCAACTGGTGATGTCAGAAAGAGAAAGACGAATCCCAGAATCAACCTCGCATTCATATAGCCTTCGATGAGCCAGAAGTATAGAAACGTTCCAAGTAATATTGAAAGAACCCCTAATGTCCCACTTTTAGATACTGCATGGTTTCTTGTGTACACATCCGGTAAACGAAGTATTCCTATCGCACTTAACACGCTTAAAAGCGCTCCGAACAAAATAATGACTGCAAATAATATCTTAAGCGTCTCGGTCATGTTCAATTACGACTCCTTTCTCAAGGAACTTCGAAAAGGCTACCGTGCCAACAAAGGCTACAATCGCAATCAGTAAGATGACCTCAAGGAATGAATTTGAGCGTAGAATGACTGATATAATCGCCGTGATTCCAACTAAATTGACTCCAATTGCATCGAGTGCAATGACCTTGTCAGAAATCGAAGGTCCCTTAATGACACGGTATAAATAAGCAATCGTTGAAACCGATAAGCAGACAAGTGCAATATTAAGTATAATCTCAAACATTATCGGCTCACCTCCATAATTGCTTTTTCAAATGTACTTTTAATTGAATCTATTGCCTCATCCACATCTTGTAAATCCATGGCGTGAACATAGATTAATTTTTTATCATCTGAAATATCCATTACCAAAGTACCGGGAGTAAGTGTAATTAAATTTGAGAGTACCATGATTTCCCAGTCTTTTTCGACTTCGATAGGTAATGCAAAAATCCCAGGTTTGATATCAAGCTTTGGCCTTACAACTACCTTCATAATGGCATAATTTGATAGAATTAATTCTCTAAAGAAAATTAAGATTAGTTTAATCACTGCCCACACATTATTGAGATAAAATCGGTGTGCGAAGGACCGACGTAAGACAAAAATTAGAAAAAGACCAATCAAATATCCGCCAAAAAAGGCCCCAAAGTCATATGAATTCGAGATAAACATCCACGACACGGCAATAAATATATTTAAAACTAATTGCAACAACATAATATCTACTCCTTTAAGACAGCTTGGACATAGATGGATGGGTCCGTTAAATCTTGAGCTGCTTGCGAGATATACGGATAGAACCATTCAGCACCAAATCCAAGTGCAATTGAGAGTGAAAGTAGAAGAGTGATCGGAAATAGCAGTCCTTTTGTTGTTCCTTTTTCTTCTTCTTTCCTAAGCTTTGCTTCGCCCCAGAAACCGTTAATAAAGATTTTCATTACCGAATAGAGGACTAGAAGACTTGAAATTAAAATTGCCGCAACCAGTGCATAATGCTCAGCAGCAAGGCTACCTTTAACAATTAGAAGTTTGCCGATAAAACCACTAAATGGAGGAATACCTGCAAGTGAAATGGTTGCAATGAAGAACATCCAGCCTAAATATGGATGATGGTTAATTAAACCGCCCATTTTCTTCAAATTGCTTGTTCCAGTTATGACAATCATCGCCCCAACTAATAGGAAGAGGGCCGCTTTGATAATCATGTCATGAATTAAATAATAAATCGAGCCAGTAAGTGATGTCGGTGTTAAGGTTGCAACACCTACTAAAATCACACCTACTGCGGTTAAAATATTGTAAATAATAATTTGTTTAACATCCCAGTATGCAACAGCTCCAATTACTCCTACTAGAATTGTAAAACCTGCAAGGATGCCGATTAAGGTATGAGTAAAACCCGTATCGTGATAAAAAATAATTGTAAACGTACGAATGATTGAATATACCCCAACCTTTGTTAATAAGGCTCCAAATAGAGCGGTAATCGGTGTTGGTGGAGCATTATAAGATCCAGGCAACCAGAAAAATAGCGGGAAGATTGCACCTTTTAATCCGAACACGACTAAAAATAGGATTGAGATAACAGTCACAATACCTGGCTGTCCAAGTTGACTAATTTTTGTTGATAAATCTGCCATATTAACTGTTCCAGTTACTGCGTATAAATAGGCAACTGCAATAACAAAAAGGGCAGATGAGATCACGTTTACCAAGATATATTTAATGGATTCACGTAATTGTGGCTTTGTCCCACCATGAACAATTAAGACATAAGAAGCCATTAGCATGACCTCGAAAAAGACGAAGAGGTTGAAAAGATCTCCTGTTAAGAATGCACCTAGTACCCCAACCATTAGGAATTGTACTGCTGCATAGTAGAAGAAAGCTTCTCTTTCTTTCCCGATATTCTTGAATGAATAAATTGTACATGCTAAGACTACAATACTGCCTGTTGTAACTAGTAATGAAGCAAGCATATCGGCTACTAGTACAATTCCAAAAGGAGCGTCCCAGTCACCGAGGTTAAGAGTTTGAATCCCATTATGATATACCTGATTAACAAGGCTTAGTGACACAATAACAGTTAGTATAGTTGAGATTAAGCTGATAACTCTTGATGTTTTTGTATATTTATTTACAAAGATAAGTATGATTCCCGTCATGAGAGGAATCAATATTGGAAGGATTACAAAATTATTCATCGCTATCATTTCCCCTTAATTTATCCATGTTATCCGTTCCAAGCTCTTGATAGGAGCGATACGCGAGTACTAGAATAAACGATGTTACTCCAAAGCTAATTACGATCGCTGTTAAGATAAGGGCTTGTGGAAGTGGATCAACATATGCCTTCGTACCTTCTACTAAAATAGGAGCAGCTCCATGCTTTAACCCACCCATTGTTAAAATCAATAAATGGGCTCCATGACTTAGCAAACCTGTCCCAATAATGACACGAATAAGACTTTTTGAAAGCATCAAATATGTCGCTGCCGTAAATAAAATACCGATAACAATAGCCATTAAAATCTCCATTAATCATTCATCCTCCCCGATTGTTTGGATAATGGTCATGGTTACTCCTACAACAACTAAATAAACACCGGTATCGAATAATACAGCAGTGGCAAGTTCTGTTTTCCCGAAAATTGGTAAATTAAAGTAACCAAATGTATGGGATAAGAAGGGAACATCGAAAAAGAATGAACCCATTGCAGTTAAAGTTGCAATTAATAACCCGAGAGCCGCAACCTTTTTAAAGTCAAAAGGCAAGGCTTTTTTTACTGTTTTCATATCGAATGCTAATAGGAGAAGGACGATTGCTGCAGCAGAAATCAGTCCACCGATAAATCCTCCTCCTGGAGTATTATGACCTGCAAAAAAGAGATTCAAGGAATAGGCAAGAATAATGAAAACAGTTATTTTTGTTGCTGTTTGTAGGATTAAATCATTTGTTTTCATCCTTCTTTCCTCCTTGTTAAACGTAATTTGATCATTGTAAATATACCTAGTGCAGCAATACCAAGCACGGTAATTTCAAACAATGTATCAAAGCCACGGAAGTCTACTAATATGACGTTAACTATATTTGTACCTCCGCCTTCTTTATAACTATTTTCTACAAAATAACTTGAGATAGAATCAATCAATCTTGTGCTATTTGCTGAAATTGCAAGCAAAGTGACAATGGTTCCAACCCCTAATGAAATAATTAGGTTTGTAAGACGAAAACGCATTGGTTTTTCTTTTTTGTGTAGCTTTGGTAAGTGATAGAAACACAAAAGGAATAATGAGACTGACACTGTTTCAATTACGAGTTGAGTCAACGCTAAATCAGGTGCTCGGAATAGCACAAAGAATAACGAAACTGAATAACCAACTGCACCAAGTGCGATAATTGCCGTAAGCCTTGATTTCGCGAAAACAGTTGTCGCAACTCCACCAACCAGAACAAATGCTAGCACAGCTTCAAAAAGTCGAACTGGCGCAACATGTGTTAAATCAAAAGCAAATGCATTTTTAATAATAAGCGCACTTCCAATTGCTAAGATAAAGAACGCAAACATAATAACTAAATAGTCACGAATAACTCCAGTCATATAGAAGCGATTTATCTTTGATGCAGACCTCTCCATTCCAATAATCCCATTGTCATAAAGATTGTTTAAAGTTAAACGCTTGGAAAAGACATTATAAATGCCTGTCCATTTTGCAAGCGAGAGAAACATAAGAGTTCCTAACACAACAACTCCAATTGACATAAAGAGCGGTGCATTCCATCCGTGGAAATATTCAAAATGAACATGATAGGTTGAATCGCCAACAAGTAAGCTTGGAACGATGGATGTCACAGCTGGTTCAATTAAACTTGGAGCCAGAATGTTTGAAAATAAACCGAAAATGATAACAAGTGAAGCTAGGATAATTGGTGAAATTAACATCCCAATTGGTGCTTCATGTGGTTTTTTATCTAGCTTTTCAAACTGAGCCTTTCCAGTAAAGGTTTTAAAGACAAGGATCATACTGTAAATGAACGTGAAAACACTGGCAACCCAACCAATGATAGGGAAAAGAATACCTAATGTTTCCATATTGAAAATATCAAGTGTTGTTGCATTTACAATTGCTGTAAAGAATGCTTCTTTACTTAAGAAACCATTAAATGGTGGTAGACCTGCCATTGAAAATGCACCAATAACAGCCAATGTGAATGTAATTGGCATTACGGTCATTAATCCACCAAGTTTGCGAATATCACGAGTACCGGTTTCATGGTCGACAATACCTACAACCATGAACAAACTTCCTTTGAATGTCGCGTGGTTTATTAAGTGGAAAATAGCGGCTACTATTGCAGCCAAATAAATATTGGTATCAAGATGATCATAATGAAGAGCAGCTGAACCAATTCCTAGTAGGGACATAATCATCCCCAGTTGACTTACTGTTGAAAATGCAAGAATACCTTTTAAATCTGTTTGTTTAACCGCACTAAATGAGCCCCAGAACAAGGTAATGATTCCGAAGGTTGATATAATCCAAAACCATTCACTTGATCCAGCAAAAATAGGACTTAAGCGCGCAACTAAATATATACCTGCTTTTACCATTGTCGCTGAGTGTAGATACGCACTAACAGGAGTTGGTGCTTCCATTGCATCCGGTAACCAAATATGGAATGGAAATTGAGCTGATTTTGTAAAAGCACCTAGTAATATTAATAGCATCGTCGGAATGAATAGTGGATTTGATGGTAATGTGTCCACTTGAGCAATCATTTCACGAATACTGAATGTATTCGTCATGAGTGATAGTAAAACAAATCCAGCTAGCATGGATAAACCACCGAACACGGTGATTAACATCGATTTTTGTGCACCATACCTAGACTTTTCCCGATTATGCCAGTATCCAATTAGTAAAAAAGAAGATAGGCTTGTTAACTCCCAAAACGTATAAAGCATAATCACATTATCTGAGAGGACAACCCCAAGCATAGCTCCCATAAAACAGAGCAAGTACACATAAAAGTTATGTAGGGATTCTTTTTCCTTTGATAAGTAGTAGATAGAGTAGAGGACAACTAATGCACCAATACCTGTAATCAGTAAGGCAAACAAGAGTCCTAAACCATCAATGTACGCAGTGAAATTTACACCAATGGAAGGTATCCACTCCGCAGTACGAATGATCGGATTTCCATTCATCGTATCCTTCATAAATGGAAAGAAATAAGAAAATAGTAGTACAGGTAGAATTAGTACAAACCAACCTGTATGAATCCCTCGCAAATATTTGCGTAAAAAAGGAATAAAGATAGCCAATATAAATGGAGATAATATGGCCAAATGTAAAAGTGACAAAACAGTACCCCCTTAACCTATTCTTTTTTAGAGTATATAACAATTAGTGAGAACTTGCATGCCTTGCAATTCCTAGTGTTACCAAGAATTTCAGTTGTTATTAAATATGTAGGAACACGTATTTTTTGACTGAAAAAAGTTTTTAAAATGATAGTAAAAATAGTGCTTATAGTTCTTTTTTAGAAAATATTATTGTTTCAAGTTAACTTGAGAAAGCTTGTATGCTATCAAACTTATGTCCTATATTTAGATTCTAGCATTTAGATAGAATTTTGTGATATGTTAGTAGTGTAATAAAGTACAGTGTGAAAGGAGGAGGTTAAGGTTTTGCCTTAACTATATAATTTTATGAATATCTGGGATTCTATTGTTACTTCCGTTCAGGAAGCTAGTGGTTTTTATTTTTTATTTGAATTGGCAATCATCGTTTTTGCAGTAAAATTGGTAGGGCATCTCAGTACCAAAATCGGACAACCTTCTGTTTTTGGAAAACTATTAGTCGGAATTATACTAGGTCCTTCCTTATTAGGAATCATCCACCCGAATGAATTAATTAGTGAATTGGCTGAGGTTGGGGTAATTCTATTAATGTTTTTAGCGGGGCTTGAGACAGACCTGAAAGAATTTAAGAAAAATGCATTTGCATCTACATCCGTAGCTATCGGAGGGGTCATTTTACCATTCTTAGGTGGAATGGGATTATCGATTGCTTTTGGATTTGATACAACCGTAGCTATCTATATGGGTGTCTTATTGGTTGCGACGAGTGTAAGTATTTCTGTTCAGACATTACGGGAATTAGGTAAGTTAAAATCAAGAGAAGGGGTTACCATCTTAGGTGCAGCTGTCCTTGATGATGTTTTAGGTATTATTATCTTATCAGCCGTTTTAGGATTAATGGCCGGTGGTGCAGCAGGTGCAGGCGGAATCAGTTCTATTTTAATATTACTTGTTAAAATCGCTCTCTTCTTTGTCCTAGCAATTGCAATCGGTTATTTTGTATTACCAAAATTATTAAAAGTTTTCCAACGCTTTAACGTTTCACAAACTGTACTATCATTTGCTGTAATTGTTGCGTTGTTATTCGCATATATGGGAGAGGTCTTTGGAGTTGCAGGAATCGTTGGTTCCTATGTTTGTGGTCTAATGCTTAGCTTAACACCGCAAAGTGAGGAAATGACACATAAAGTGGAAACCTTCAGTTATCCATTTTTTGTACCACTTTTCTTTGTGAACATTGGACTGGTTGCAAACTTTAGAGAAGTTAACCCAGAAATCCTCTGGTTTAGCATTCTATTAGCTCTTGTTGCAATCGTAGGTAAAGTTCTAGGTGGTGCATTAGGGGCTAAAGTCGCTAAGTTTAGTACATCAAGCTCATTCGGTATTGGGGCAGGAATGGTTGCCCGTGGTGAAGTGGGATTAATCATTGCGATGATTGGTATTGAAAGAGGCATCATTTCAAATGATCTCTTCAGTTCAGCGATTATTGTCGTAATCGCGACAACACTGGTAACGCCTCCACTTATCAAGCTCTTGATGAAAACAGAAACGGATGGAAACCAAATTGAAACCAAAAAAAGTGTAGGCTTCTAACAATTAAATGTTAATGAAAGAGGGACATGGGTTTAACCCATGTCTCATTTTTTTTTAAAAGTTTGTATAAAACCTCTTTTTATAATAAATGCTAGTAGCAAGAGGTGAGTTTTGTGAATGTAAAAAAAGGAATTGTGGCAATTGCGATTTTTGCCTTCTTGTTTACTATAGCGTGGGTGATTCACGACCAAACGAAGAGAGAATATATCGTAGAAGAACAAATCGATAGCCAGCAGCAATTTCAAATACAAACAATTGATTCTACACAAACTGAGGAAACCACGGTCTATCCAAAGTTCAAACCCCGTGAATACATTCGGATTGAACATCGAAAATAAAAAAGGATGGGACAAAAAGCATCTCATCCTAAAACGTACTGTTATTTCTTACCATTGGAACCGGAATAGCCTTATTATGGAACATCATAATTAAGATAGGACATCCAAGAAGAGCCAAGAGAATAAATAAACTAAATAATAAATTCGAGGTTAATGAAATACCAGCTTCATAACCAGCATTCATATAATCATCGTATAGTGCAGCGATTTCTTGATCATCAGGGAAATTTGAAAGCATTAGGAATTCTTGGTTTTCTGTATCATAATAAAAGAATTCATGTTTTTGAATATAAAAAATGCTATCGCGTTTTAATTTATATGCTACGTGCCCTACGACAACATTTGCTTTATACGTATCAATTTCTTCTTCATTTTTCTCTGTGCTTGGATCATCCGCGGTGATGACTTTTGTAATTTCTGCTTCCTTTGTAATGGTATTAATCACATCAGCAGAACCTTCCGCATAATAATTTATTTCCTTCAATTTCTCATTAACCGCTTTTGTGAAATCTGATTCACCAGAAGCACCTGCCGTACTTAAGAAGGTGAAAAAAGCAAAACAACAGATAAGTATTAAAAAGAATAACCCTTTTTTCATCTAACCCCTCTTTTCTCAGAATAGTAGTCCTTACTCTATATGTATTTACAAAAAAGAGATTTACCACTAAAATCGAAAAGAACAACACAGTGAAGTATTGATATGAGGAATTGAAAATGAAGAATACATATTTTACGAGTTACTTTCCGCTTATTTCTATTATCCTTTTTAGTGTCTCTTTTGCGGTTTTGACGGAATTGAATACATTAGAGCTACTTAAGCAAATTGGTATTTACCGTGGCATGCAGGAGTTTTTCTCCCCAACCTGGATTAATTTTGCGATTTTTTTTGTGTTTTTCCTGATTTATTTCATGATATTTGCCGCTTTAAAATTAATCTCGAATACATTGCTTGAACTTTCTCTTTTGTTTTTCACGAGGGACAGTAATGGAGAGAGTTTACCAAAAATCCGAGTAGGTTCCTTCTTCTATCTTTTTGGAGGTACGGTTTCACTTGCTTTTGTCCAGTACTTTTATGGCATCGTCATTGTCCTGTTACTTGCAACTCTTGGATATTTTATTTTTTTCGTCTATAAAATTCAGGACACCTTAACTTTCGGTGGATTAATTGGATTAGTCTTTTTTCATACACTAAGCTGGTTCACGTTTTTTATGACGGTAACCTATGTATGTATACGGTTATACAACAGTATTATCGCTAGCTTACCAATCTAAAAAAGCGAGCCAATTATTGGCTCGCCTTCATAATATCCTTCCATATATAAATTTGCGGTTTGCTTGATTCCATATAGTAAATGCTTTTGTTTTGATCATGCCCAACCCATACACCAGCTGTGTATTTTTCGGTTAATCCGACAAACCATAGATCTTTTACATCATTTGTGGTTCCTGTTTTCCCACCAATATAATCACTTGAAAAATTCGCTTCTTTAGCTGTTCCAGATTTTACTACGTCCTCAAGTAATGACTTTACCTTTTGATTAGCTGAAGGACTCCAAACCGGTGAAGGTTGTTCCTTCCATTCATATAGGATCTTTCCTTGTAAATCAGTTACCCTCGTAATTCTACGAGCTTGAATAAATTCACCATTATTTGCAAATGTTGCAAATGCATTTGTCATTTCTAAAGGGGACATTCCGTATGTAAAACCGCCAATGGCCGCGGGTAAATGGTGGTCTTCTTTTACCACCTTTGAAAAGTTAAGTTTATCTAAATACTTGAAACCATTCTCAACCCCAACCTTTTCAAACAGTCGAACGGCAGGGGTATTATAGGAATACTTGAAAGCCGTTTGTAAACTAACATTTCCATACTGGCCACCGCCATAATTTCGCGGGCAATATCCGTTCTTGCAATAATTGTTTGCATTAATAGTCTGTGAGATAGAGGAACCGGTTTGATCAAGATAAGGTGCATAAACAAGCAATGGTTTAATCGCTGAGCCAGGTTGACGGAATGCTTGGTATGCACGGTGAAAGGAAAACTTTTCGTAATTTTTCCCCCCAACAATCGCGACAAGTTGATTCCTGCCATGTTCGATAACTGCAGCAGCACCTTGAACGTTTGCGTTTGGTAAATATCGTTTTACGGAATGGATAGCGGCTTCCTGTATTGTAGGATTCAATGCTGTTTCGATGATGATCCCAGATTTAAGAATTTCTGCTACCTTAGTATCTAATTCTTTCTGCAGTTTTTCTTTTTCAGTAATTGAAGATATTGAATTTATTTTTTGATTAAATCCTTCTTTTTCAGCAATTAATTCCTCAAACTCTTGATAAATATAGGTTGTATAATCAGGATACCGGTCGATAATGTTCTCCTTTTTTGTAAGTTCGATTGGTTCATGTATGGCTTTTTCATATTCCTCTTTTGTGATTTTGCCTGCATCGACTAAGTTAAGTAAAATTCGCTCTTGTCTTTCTTTAGTATTTGAAAAATGCGTAACTGGATTATAAAGTGAGGGATTATTTGGTATGGCACATAAAAAGGCAATTTTCGCAAGTGAAACATCTTTGATGGATTGATTAAAATAAAGCTGAGAAGCAGTTTCAATCCCATATGCCCCATTTTGAAAATATATTGCATTTATGTACAATGTTATTATTTCTTCTTTAGAAAGGTTCCGCTCAAGTTGGTACGAATACAAAAGCTCACTTAACTTTCGGTTATAGGTTTTTTCGTTGGTTAAATAGAGATTTCTTGCTAGCTGCTGCGTAAGTGTACTTCCACCTTGGTCAATAGAATCATTTTGTAAGTTAACAAGAGCAGCCCTGCTTATTCCGGATATATCAAAGCCTAAATGCTCATAAAAATGCTGATCTTCAATAGTAATAAACAATTCCTTCACAATTTGCGGAATCTCGTCCTTAGTGAGAGTGAGCCGATTCTCACTATGATGAATCTCTGAAATAACATTTCCAGTTCGATCAGTTATGTAACTTGTTTGTGGTAACACAACTTTATTAATTGGGATTTTTTCATCCAGCACAGCTGGAAAACTTTTTGCAACTTTCAATTCTCCAGTCAATTGGAATAGTACAAACAAAAACAATAGAAAAAGGAAAAAAGTGATAATGTATCCTGTTTGTCTTCTCATAATCTAACACTCTCTCAAAAAGTTATACTATTATTATATATAATCAAATGCGCCTTGGCGTATTTGCGCCCGATTTTTTCAAGCATGCTATGAAAAATTGTTGCATCCACCGGATGCTTACACCCACGGATAAAATTAAAACAGATGGCAATCGCCATCTGTTTAAGCAGCTTGTTGAGTTGATTTTTGAGAATGCCGAACAACACTTAGCCATAAGATTATAGCACCGGTTAAAAAAAGGCCACTTGTTACGAAAAAGACAGTAGAAATTCCGAAAAATCCACTAAGAATTCCACCAGAGATCGGACCGATAACATTACCTAAAAACCGAAAACTTACATTATAGCCCTGAACTTCGCCTTGCATAGAAAGTGGTGCAACCTGACGGATATACGCAGTCATGCAAGGAATGAGCCCTCCAACCGCCATACCAAATAAAAATCGGCAAACCACAAGCTGCCATAATTCGGTTACGAGTCCTTGCGGAATAAACATTATCGAGGACGCAAGCAAGAGGAATGTTAGGATTTTTTCATGACCAATGCGGTCACCGACTTTACCCCATTGTCTCGTAAATAATAAATTTCCAAAACCGGTCGCGGAAAATGCCATTCCAGCTAAAAACACAATATTACTACTGTCTGTTAAATGCGTGACATATAATGCAAGTAAGGGCTGAATACTAAAATTAGCGACTTGGATGAGTGTTGAGATAAGCATAATAGTTAGTAAAACAGGATGTCTGAGAATATGGATTAAAACCTCTTTGCGTGTATACTTTTTTGCAGTAGTACTTGTTTCATTGGTCCGTACCTCTTTAATACCAATAGCAACGAGTCCGACTGCCCCTAAAATGACGATTGCAGTAAGGACAAAGGTATATTGGAAACCGACTGCATCTGCAAGCAATCCACCTAATAAAGGGCCGAATAATGCGCCTGACACATTTCCCATTTGAAGTGTTCCTAACGTTTTTCCGGCAATTTCTTTAGGAGTTTGTGCAGAAATGAGGGCAAGGGAGGTTGGAATAAAACCTGTCACAGCACCCATGAAGAGTCTTAAGAAAAATAATTGCTTTACAGAGTGCACATAGCCCATTAAAAAAATACTAACGGCAATACCAATGCCTGTAATGATAAGAATTTTTTTATAGCCATTTCGATCACCAAAACGTCCCCATATCGGTGAAATAAAAAAAGCCGTAACAAAGGTTGCTGCAAAAACTAATCCAGCCCACCGTTGTACAAAGCTATCTGAATAATCACCAAATGTTTCGATGTATAAAGAGAGAAATGGCATTATCATTGTAGCACTTGCAGCAACAAAGAAATTGGCAAACCACATGATCAAAAGATTTCGCTTTGCTGTTTGAATCGGAAACACCTTCTTAACTCGAATATTTCGACTTACTAAATATTATAGAATATTATTGTTACTTAATCAAATACGCCTTGCCGTATTTGCGCCTGATTTTTTAGGCCCACAGGATGTGGGTCACAAAGACGTTCCCACAGGAAGTGGCGTTCTTATTCTTTGATCTTAAGTTCGAAAATTTCCTCTGAAAAATCATGGCATCCGCCGGAGGCTATAATTATATTCAAACGGGCCCAAAGCCCGTTTGAATATAGTTAAGGAGAAATAGCATATATATTATAAATATATTCTGAAAAATGCAGTAAACCGTGCTATAATATTTAAAAGATGTTCGTCGGTTTTGTATTGTAAAGGTAGTATTTCATATTAATAGACTGATATGACAAAGGAGGTTAAGGAGTGGATAATCAGCATCAATACTTGTTTATTGATTTTGAATTTACTATGCCAGAGAAAAAAAACAACCCACAAGGATTTTACCCCGAGATTATTGAAGTTGGCCTTGTTTGCGTGAGAAACCAAAAAATAATCGAACAATACTCATCATATGTGAAACCAATAAAATTTCCTACATTAACAGAACGATGTAAATCCTTTTTAAACATTTCTCAAGAGCAAGTCGATCATGGTATCACATTTCAGGAGTTGGTTAATAAGCTCGCAGGGTATGAAAATCATTCATCTAGTACCATCATCACATGGGGAAATATGGATATGAAGGTATTGCGCCATAATTCTCAACGGGCTGGAATTCCTTTTCCTTTTAAAGGAAAGCAAAGGGACTTGTCCATGGAATATAAACGCTTTTTTGGGGACCAAAATCAGACAGGTCTTTGGAAGGCGGTTCAAGAGTACGGCAAAGAAGGGACAGGCAAACATCATTGTGCCCTCGATGACGCACTTACAACCTTTAATATATTCAAATTAGTCGAAAATGATAAACGCTATTTAGCCAGACCCGAGCCAACAACTATCGGCGATCGAGTGGATTTCTCGAAAGTATTAAATAAGTTTGCATTATAAAAAACCAATTCGCTAATCAAGTGAATTGGTTTTTATTTTTATCATTTGAAAGCACTGTCGAATTTTTACAATTGATTTGAAAAATAATCGCATCCCGTTAGGATATCCTAATTTCAAAAGGAGGGATGCATTATGTTTATTGGCCATAAAATAGAAAATCCACAAACTGTATGTTTATATATAGATCCCCAGTTGGAGGAATTTTCAAGTGAAATTGGTATACCGGAACATGGAAAAAAGCTTCATCTAAACGAAAGCATTCGAATGTACCTCAAAGAAAAAGTCCCTACCCTAAATCCGAATATCGTAAAAGTCATGATGGGGACAATGGTAATCGCTACAATTACTTTAGTGGGAGGACACCAATCCTCTAAAGTAGAAGCAGCGAGCAATAACCAAGCAAGTACCCAAACAACACATACGGTTGCAAACGGTGAAACACTATATGGAATTGCAAAACAATACAATTTAACCGTGTCCCAGGTAAAACAATTGAACCATTTAACTGGTGATATGATCTACCCAGGACAAACACTTGTAATTAGTGAGGCCAAACCTCCACAAAAGACAGCAACGTATACGGTAACCCGTGGAGACACACTTTACTCCATTGCTAATTCTTATAACATGAGTGTTGATCAAATAAAGCAATTAAATAATCTAACTTCAAACACCATCCATGTGGGACAAACCCTACAAGTAATCGGTACTGCACCTCAGACTACTCAAATACAAGGCAACACTTATACTGTGCAACCAGGGGATTCTTTGTATTCGATAGCCCAGCGTGCTAACACAACGGTTGACCAAATCATGAAAAATAATAACTTAACATCATCGATGCTATATGTGGGACAAAAATTACAACTAGGAACTACAGCGAAAGCCCCACAGCAAAATGTAGCAAGTGCTACATATACTGTAAAAGCAGGAGATACCTTGTATGGAATTTCTCGAACTTATAATATGAGTGTGACAGAGCTTAAAAGCATCAATAATCTGGCAACAGATACACTTTCAATTGGACAAGTTTTAAATGTGAGTGGGACTGCTCAAGCTGAACAAGGAACACAAAATCGTGAGCAGGTGCTTCAAGATTTAGTGAATGACTCTTATAACTTTGTAGGAATTCCGTACCTGTGGGGAGGAACGACAACAGCAGGATTTGATTGTTCTGGTTTCGTTTCTTTTATGCATGCACGGCATGGAATTGACATCCCAAGAACCACCTCAGCAGGCTATTATACGATGGGTTCGCCTGTCTCTAAATCAAATTTACAACAGGGAGACCTCGTGTTTTTTGCGGTCAATGATACAGGCCGAATCTCCCATGTTGGCTTTTATGTAGGGAATAACAAATTTATTTCCGCCACATCCTCAAAGGGAATAGACGTTGTTTCGATGGATAATACGTATTGGTCCAAATACTATGTAGGAGCCAAGCGGGTTTACTAAAAAATAGAAAAACCTACGGAACAATTTAATCCGTAGGTTTTCTATGTTTTCGGCCAATAATTGTGATTTATGGCCGATAAGATAAAAATATGGCCGATAAAATAAATTTACGGACAATAAATAAATTTGATGGTCATTAGCCCAAAATTCAACTGGAATGACTTATTTAAAATAATCCTTCTCCAACACGTTCATGTTTTCAAGACTGCGCAGTGCCCATTCTGTTCCTTCAGCTTCTAAATCATTTTTTGCTTTTTCCACTGCTTCTCTTAATGAGGATTTATATTCTGGAACGTCCTCTGTGTAATGACGTACCATCTTTTTCGGAACATTTGTCTGCTCGTTAAATGCAAGTGCTCTCCGTTCTTGAAAAAGTGGAACATGAACATCCTTCGGTGAATGAATGTCCCCTTGCATTGGATGCTTTAAGACAGCCTTTACCTTTACAAGATAATGCTCAGGCTTAATTGCTGTAATTTCTCCAATATATTTTCCAGTCTTATAAATTCCAGTTACAATGTCACCAACTTTAAATTCATCAGACATTTCAAATCACTCCTTCTGCATATTTATAACTCTATCCATTATAACCGACGTCATTCGAACAAGCATCTTATAACACGTCTTAGGTTTGTGTTATAATGTAAAAAGCTATCATTCTAGGTTGAAAGGTGTGTAGGAATGCTGCTTTTACCAGTATTAAACCTGTTTCTATATTTCCCTGAGGATAAAACAGAATATATTCCAGCTGCAATAACCACTGTTATTTGCTTAATTGTTGCGTTTATTGTGTTCCGTTTATTTATCAAGCATTCGAAAAAAGAACAAGCGAAAGCTGAGGAACTAGAGAAGCAATTAATAAAACATGACAAAAACAATCTCACGAAGTAATTTTAGGTGATTCTATGGAAAATCAACAGGCCAATTTACAAATTATGATTGTGCTGCAAGAATGGGATCCACTAGGTTATGGAGTCGGTTCCTATGAAACAGAAGCGGTGGATGTTTTACAGGCAGCCCATCAATTTGATAATCCAAGTAAATTAGCAAGAAAAATACAGTCTATTTTTGAATTCTCTTTTGAGGAAGTCATCCCGCTAAAAGAGTGTGAGAAAATGGCTGTGAAACTCTTAGCCATTTTAAATAATGCAACGTGCGAACTGTAAAAAAGATGGGGCAACCCATCTTTTTTGTTTATTAAATTTGTTTTGTACGGGTCATTGCTGATTTGGACGAGGAGGAATATTGGCTCTCTTGGTTTACCCTTCATAGACGTGAAGAAGAGGACTGGAGCGGAAACTTATGTTACAAATCCCCTTCATAGACGCGATGAAGAGGAAATGAGTGGGAAAAGCCGCACCAAACCCCCTTCATAGACGTGATGAAGAGGAAATGAGTGGGAATAGAGGTACCCAATCCCCTTCATAGACTCGATGAAGAGGAAATGAGTGGAAATAGCCACACCCAATCCCCTTCATAGACGTGATGAAGAGGAAATGAGTGGGGATTGCCGCACCCAATCCCCTTCATAGACCTAATGAAGAGGAAATGAGTGGGAAAAGCCGCACCCAATCCCCTTCATAGACCTAATGAAGAGGAAATGAGTGGGAATAGTGGTACCCAATCCCCTTCATAGACGTGATGAAGAGGAAATGAGTGGGAAAAGCCGCACCAAACCCCCTTCATAGACGCGATGAAGAGGAAACGAGTGGGGATTGCCGCGCTCAGTCCCCTTCATAGACCTAATGAAGAGGAAATGAGTGGGGATTGCCGCGCTCAATCCCCTTCATAGACTCGATGAAGAGGAAACGAGTGGGGATTGCCGCACCCAATCCCCTTCATAGACCTAATGACGAGGAAATGAGTGGGAAAAGCCGCACCCAATCCCCTTCATAGACGTGATGAAGAGGAAATGAGTGGGAATAGAGGTACCCAATCCCCTTCATAGACGTGATGAAAGGGGATTGGACCTAGAACAGCTAGATAAACTGTGAAATATATTCGGATACCTTCTCAGGACATTCTTCCGGAACCAAATGTCCTGTATTCTTAATGGCAACAAAACTAGAATTAGGCAGGTCCTGATGAAGCCTTTTTCCTACAGAAATTGGAACGACTCGATCTTTTTCTCCCCAAATTAATAAGACAGGATGCTTGATCTTTTTTAATTCCTCAGACGGTAAATCTCCCTCACGATGGCGAATCATTCGTGTTAATCCCATAAAAATTCGGTTATCCATAAAGGGCTCTGTATATCCATCAATCATTTCTTGGTCAATGAGCTCATGGTTATGCACGACATTACGTAAATTATGTAATACCCCTTGCTTAGCTAGCTTCCTTTTTACAATAAAATGAAAATAGGGAAGATAGGAAGAATAGATTAAAGACTTTGGCATTCGTTTCATATAGCCTGAACTGCACAACAGTATTAATTTATCTACTAAATCAGGTGCTTGCTTTGCAATGTATAGACATATTTGTCCACCCATCGAATGGCCAACTAAATTCACTTTTGAAAAATGAAAAGACCGAATCAAGTCACATACCACATACGCGATATTTGAATAGGAATATGTAAAGCTAGTCGATTTTTCACTTTTCCCAAAAGGGGGAAGGTCAATTGATAAGATGGTATACTCTTCCTCTAAAAAGGGAATCAGTCTTCGAAAGCTAAATGAGGATGATAAAAAACCGTGCAACATGACAAGAACGGGCTTCTTTTTATTATGTTGGTATAACTCATAATGAAGATTTACTCCTTTAATTTGTATCGTATCCATTGATAAACGTCCACATCCTACACTATTGATTTATCCCTATTTTTACCTAAGGGGATAGAAAAACTCATAAAATTTCGAATGAATATAAAATAATTCAATATACTATTCATTTATCTGATATAATAAATGACAAAAATTCATTTCAAATTACTAGGAGTGACCATTATGCAGTTACAGGAAAATGAAATTGAAATACTTGAGATAATTGAAAACAACGGACGACTTCCTGTGGAAACAATTGCAAAATTAGTTGGCAAAAGTGTTGATGAAGTCGATGGCATTATTCAAAAACTTGAAGATCAAAAGATTATTGTGGAGTATAACACAATCGTTGACTGGAAGAAAGTTGAAGGTCATGAAGGTGTAACAGCTATGATTGATGTCAAGGTAACCCCGAAAAAGGGTGTAGGCTTTGATGAAATTGCTAAACGCATCTATCATTTTAAAGAAGTAAAATCGGTTTATTTAATGTCTGGTGCATATGATTTATCTGTGGTAATTGAAGGTAAAACGATGTCGGAAGTTGGTTCTTTCGTATCTGAAAAGCTTTCAACACTTGATTCTGTTCTTTCGACTACAACACATTTTATTTTGAAAAAATACAAACATGATGGAACTATTTTTGATCAAGGTGAAGATGACAAACGGATTGTGGTGACACCATGACTTCTCAGTACCTTTCTAAAAAAGTTCAAGAATTACAACCTTCCGGAATCCGTCGATTCTTTGATTTAGCGGTAACGATGGAAGGTGTCATCTCGTTGGGTGTGGGTGAACCTGATTTTGTAACACCTTGGTCAATTCGGGAAGCAAGCATCCAATCTATCGAGTCAGGAATTACATCTTACACTGGAAATGCAGGACTTCTTGAACTACGACAGGAAATTTCAGCTTATTTACATAGGTCATTTGGGGTGAAATATACTCCTGAAAATGAGGTTATTGTGACGGTTGGCGGAAGCCAAGCAATTGATTTGGCATTGCGTGCAATTGTCGACCCAGGTGATGAAGTTATCATTGTAGAACCAACCTTTGTTGCGTACAGCCCAATCGTTTCGCTTGCAGGTGGAGTTCCAATCCCTGTACACACTAGACCTGAAAATGAATTTAAGCTACAGCCAGAAGAAATAGAAAAAGTAGTAACAGAACGTACAAAGGCCATTATTATTTGTTCTCCAAATAATCCAACAGGAACTATGTTGAAGAAGGAAGAACTTGAAGCAATTGCTAAAATTGTGGAAAAGCACGATCTACTTGTGATTTCAGATGAGATTTATGCTGAGCTTTCCTACGAAGGCAAATATACAAGTTTTTCAAGTATCCCTGGGATGTTTGAGCGCACAATCCTGGTATCTGGATTTTCAAAGGGTTTTGCTATGACTGGATGGCGCTTAGGTTATTCTGCTGCTCCAAGGGAAATTTCGGAAGCAATGTTGAAAATTCATCAATATACAATGATGTGTGCTTCGACTATGGCTCAGTACGGAGCAATCGAAGCACTTCGAAATGGACATTCAGATGTAGAATATATGAGAAAAAGCTATCGTCAGCGTAGAAACTTTTTTGTATCTTCGTTACAGGAAATTGGACTAACTTGTCATATGCCAGGCGGTGCTTTCTATGCATTTCCGTCTATAAAAGCAACAAGATTATCATCTGAGGAATTTGCGCATCGTTTACTAATGGAGGAAAGGGTAGCAGTTGTCCCTGGTAATGTATTCGGTGAAAGTGGTGAAGGGTTTATTCGCTGCTCATATGCATCCTCACTAGAGCAACTCCAAGAAGCAGTCAAACGAATGGGCCGATTCTTGAAAAACAACAATCTTTTATAAAAAACTGTATAAAAAAATGGACAAAACCAATTTTGGTTTTGTCCTACATACAAAAGGGGAATACTAGAAAGCCTTTGAAAGTAGTATCTCCAATAATCACCTATTTTAAACACCGCACAGATCCCGCTATTATCGAAATGATAAATATTACCTCTTTCATAATTTCATCTCGAAATGGTAACTCTAAAAGCGAAAAGGTTCTTTTTTTGAATAAATGGCCATTCTGTGTTATAATTATTTATTGCGTATATAAAAGGTATGTAAACTAAAGTTTTAGGAGTTGGGTAGCATGACAGAAAAATTCGAAGTAGGAAGTGTTGTTAAGGGTAAGATTACAGGAATTCAACCTTATGGAGCATTTGTTGCTTTAGACGAAAATACACAAGGTTTAGTTCATATTTCAGAAGTAACTCATGGTTTTGTTAAAGATATTAACGAACATGTTAAAGTTGGCGATGAAGTAAATGTAAAGATTTTATCTATTGATGAAGGAGCAGGAAAAATCGGTCTATCAATTCGTGCAACTGAGGAAGCACCAGAAAAGCCGGCACAAAGAACTGCTAAGCCAAAAAAACGTCCAGCACAAGCACAACCAGCAAATGCTGAAAGCCCTCAAGGTTTCAACACTTTAAAGGATAAGCTTGAAGAGTGGATTGAACAATCGAATTTTAACTAAGAACCAGAAAAAGAGGCATTCACTGAATAGCCTCTTTTTTTACATATATAAAGAAAAATAGAAGATAATGTTAAGAGCAAACTGCTT
The DNA here is from genome assembly GCF_059415045.1 of Ferdinandcohnia sp. SAFN-114. Lineage (NCBI taxonomy): Bacteria > Bacillati > Bacillota > Bacilli > Caryophanales > Bacillaceae > Ferdinandcohnia > Ferdinandcohnia sp. SAFN-114. The sequence continues at coordinate 35,842 of NZ_JBPFDQ010000050.1, forward strand.
TACAACATGTTGTAACATTGCCATAATTTTTTACAGGAGGCGATAATTTTGGAAAACTTTACATATTACAACCCAACTAAGCTTATCTTTGGTAAAGGTCAGGTACAAGAACTTAAAACTGAAATACCCCAGTACGGAAAAAAAGTATTGCTTATATATGGTGGCGGTAGTATCAAGAGAAATGGTTTGTACGACCAAGTCATTGACCAATTAAATGAAATAGGGGCAGAGGTACACGAGTTTTCTGGAGTAGAACCCAATCCTCGTTTGTCTACAGTCAGAAAAGGAATCGAAATTTGCCGTAAGGAAGGCATTGAGTTTTTGCTCGCTGTGGGCGGTGGAAGTGTTATTGACTGTACAAAAGCAATTGCAGTGGGCGTAAAATATGATGGTGATGTATGGGATTTTATGTCTCGAAAAGCAGTGGCTACTGACGCTCTACCTTTAGGAACAGTTTTAACAATAGCTGCGACAGGTTCAGAAATGAATTCAGGATCTGTCATTACAAATTGGGAAACGAATGAAAAATATGGATGGGGAAGCGCTGCGGTGTTTCCAAAGTTTTCAATATTAGATCCAGTTTATACATATTCACTGCCAAAGGATCAAACGGTGTATGGAATGGTGGATATGATGTCACATGTGTTGGAACATTATTTCCATCATGAACCTAACACATTAACCCAAGATAGATGGTGTGAGTCTATACTAAAGACGGTCATTGAAACGGCGCCAAAACTAATTAATGACTTAGAAAATTATGATTACAGAGCAACCATTATGCTTAATGGAACGCTTGCACTAAATAAAATGTTAAACATGGGATATAGTGGGGATTGGGCTACACATAATATTGAACATGCCGTATCCGCTGTTTATGATATTCCTCATGGTGGTGGACTTGCGATCCTATTCCCGAATTGGATGAAGCATGTTCTGGATGAAAATGTAGACCGTTTCAAGCAATTGGCGGTTCGTGTCTTTGAAGTCGATACTGAAGGAAAAACGGAACGTGAAGTAGCACTTGAAGGGATCGAAAAGCTAAGAGAATTTTGGAGCAGCATCGGTGCACCATCAAGATTGGCAGATTACGACATTGGTGAAGAAAACCTTGAACTAATGGCTGACAAAACAGTTGTATTCGGTGAATTTGGTCGCTTTAAACTATTAGGCAAACAAGATTCGCTTGAAATACTAAAAGCATCTCTATAATTGATCGTTATAAACTGTGAAAAAGGCTCATACTACATGTGTGAGCCTTTTAACTTTATTCACCCCCATGGCTATATAAAGTTAAAGCTATCGGCGGAAGCCACTATTTTTCGATGGGAGTTTTTTCTGTAATTAACTGGTGCTAAGCCCCCATGAAGGGCAACTACCAGTAAATGCCCGATTGGTTCAACTAACAAACGGCAGAATAATTTCTACTGATTGAAGCTTCACTGTATCTCGCAGTAAGTTCAAAGACTAAGAACACCACTGCTTGTGGCAACTTCTTTATGACCCACGTGGGCCTAAAAATCGGGCGCAAATATGCCAAGGAAGATTTGCTTTAATTATTTTTTCAATGGTTACGCTTACAGTAAGCCGGCGGTCTTGATTTAACAGAAAAGTTTGGTTACAGTGAAAAGAGGCATTGAAAATTAAAGGGTGGAGGTATTAATAATGACACATGTTCGTTTCGATTATTCAAAAGCATTAACTTTTTTTGGAGAACATGAAATTACATATCTACGTGATGCGGTTAAGGTCGCACACCATTCTATACATGAAAAAACAGGCGCAGGTAGTGATTTCTTAGGATGGGTAGACCTTCCTTCCGAATATGACAAAGAAGAATTTTCACGCATTCAAAAAAGTGCTGAAAAAATCAAATCAGATTCTGACATTTTACTAGTAATTGGTATCGGTGGTTCTTATCTTGGTGCTAAAGCAGCTATTGATTGGTTAAACCACTCCTTCTATAATTCCCTAACAAAGGAACAGCGTAAAACCCCACAAATCGTATTTGTAGGGAACAATATCAGTTCTACATATATGAAAGACCTTATGGACTTACTTGAAGGTAAGGATTATTCAATTAACGTCATTTCTAAATCTGGAACAACAACTGAACCAGCACTAGCCTTCCGTATCTTCCGTAAAATGTTAATTGAAAAATACGGAAAAGAAGAAGCACGTGGCCGTATCTTTGCAACAACTGACAAAGCACGTGGCGCATTAAAAACTTTAGCAACTGAAGAAGGCTATGAATCCTTCGTTATTCCTGATGATGTTGGTGGCCGTTACTCTGTTTTAACAGCTGTTGGACTACTTCCGATTGCCGTAAGTGGTGCAAATATTGAAGAAATGATGAAGGGTGCACAAGCAGCAAGTGTTGATTTCTCTAAATCAGAGCTTGAAGAAAACGCTGCTTACCAATATGCTGCGGTTCGTAATGCACTATACAACAAAGGCAAAACAATTGAAATGCTAATCAACTATGAACCAGGTCTTCAATATTTCTCTGAATGGTGGAAGCAATTGTTTGGCGAAAGTGAAGGGAAAGACCAAAAAGGAATTTACCCATCATCAGCAAACTTCTCAACAGACCTCCATTCACTTGGACAATATGTTCAAGAAGGACGACGTGATTTATTTGAAACAGTCATTAATATCGAGAAATCCCGTCATGAATTAATTGTTGAAGCTGAAGACAATGATTTAGATGGATTAAATTATTTAGCTGGAAAATCAGTGGATTTTGTTAATAAAAAAGCATTCGAAGGTACAATGCTTGCTCATACAGACGGAGGCGTACCAAATCTAATTGTCCATGTACCAGAAATGGACGAGTATTCATTTGGATACCTTGTGTACTTCTTTGAAAAAGCATGCGCGATGAGTGGATACCTCTTAGGTGTAAATCCATTCGACCAACCTGGTGTAGAAGCATATAAAGTAAATATGTTTGCACTATTAGGTAAGCCTGGCTATGAAGAGAAGAAGGCTGAACTAGAAAAACGCTTATAAGCTGAATCATTGTAAAAGGGATTCCCGAATGGAGAATCCCTTTTAACTTTTTATAATTAGAATGTGATCATTTTTTCGTATTTCAAGTGAAAGAGGAGGATTAATTGTTATTTCTTCGCCTCGCTTAATTCCGATTAATATTTTTCCTTCCTTTAATAAAGTTTCACTCGCTTTTTGAAAAGTCAGTCCCACTAAATCAAAAGTAGTTTCCAAAAACTGAAGTTTAACACCTTTTAAATCAACCAACATGGACAGTAATGCATCAGACACTCCATGTGAAAAAATACTATTGACCATCACCAAACTTGAAAGCCGGTTTGTTTGGATAATTTCATCAGCACCACCACGCTTTGCATTTTGAATCTGATGAGTGGTTAATATTTCTACAATTGTATAAACCGTTGGATTCAACCCTTTTATCGCGAGTAGTGTCAGGATGGTTAGCATATCAGCATGTACTTCATCCTTGCCTTGGTCGGCAGTAACTAAGACCATATCTGCATTCTGAACATTTGCTTGTTTTAATGTTTCATCACGAGTCGGATCCCCTTTAATAAAATGAAAATGATTGCCAGGCATCGGGTTCTTTTCTAAGGAATCATCAATTAACAAAATTTCAGTTGCTGAACCTGGAGCTTTAAGAAACGAAATGGTTTCCCTTACACGTTCATTCCATCCAATGATAATTATGTGTTTTTTTCCGTGGAATCCTGACGTGCCTTCAAGGTATGCATTTTGGGTAACGAAGGTTGCAGTTGAAATTGCAGCGAAATACCGGGTTACAATGCCAGCACCGATAAAGATAAGAAACATCCCCACAATTCTTCCTATTAATGAAGTTGGAGTATAGTCACCGTACCCTACTGTTGCAGCGGTGACAATCGACCACCAAACCCCATCGAAAACGGTTGGAAAGTTTTCGGGCTCAATTAAGTGAATAATGGAGCCAAAGATGATGATGACTAATAAAACAATCCCAACGAGCTTGGCTATCAAAAAGCGCTTAAAAAAGGAAGCTAAGATACTTGTTAACAAACACTCCACTCCTTTTTACATCTATTTTTTTTCCTCTTTTGGTAGAAAGGCAAAGATCTCTTTTATAATTGTATTAATCCTACGAGTAATCTCCTCTTCTCCAAAGGTTTCCTTCGCTTTTTCAATGGCTTCAATAACTTCTTGATCAAATTCAATCAGGGGCTTGTCTTCTTCTGCCTCATTGTATAACTGAATGACAACATCTATGCCTTCATTTAACCGATCAATCGAATCACTAAGTGTCTTCTTCTCATTTTCATTAAGCTTCATACGTTTACTCCTATCCTTGGTCCTTTCCTATATAGTGTGTTCAAAAACTTGCTATCTTTGCATAAATTTCCTAGAAATTCGGAAACTATTGGAGGGAAGAAAATATTAATTTGGAGTGAGTAGAATGGATATTCGTAGAGCAAAGCAAATCTTATCTTCATCAAATGAAGTAACCGTTCATTATCAAGGTACTTCAGTATGGATTGATAGCTGTGATGAGCAGGGGAATATGTGCACAGTACACCTAAGAGGTAGGGAGCATGAAAAAAATATTGTCCCAGTAGCTGAATTAGAGGAAATGTAAGTACATAAGTCTTTTGAGCCGGTTGAGTTTAGTTGGTGTAACCTGGTGTTACTCTGTCTGAATCATCCGGGCATAGTGTCTTGATTTAGAGGTAACTGGTGCTCAGAGTAAATGAGCCTAGAATTCTTACATAGAGTACAAATTACATGTTAAGGCTGTCAGAAAACCCTTGTATTCGGACTCACCGTAGGGTTTTCAGGTTCACAGAGTCCGAATGAGGCTAACATACAGACACAGGGGATAAGTTTCTGGTTGAGTCTGTCAGAAAACCCCTTGTATTCGGACTCACCGTAGAGTTTTCAGGTTACTGAGTCCGAATTCTCCTGTCATTCTATAAATGCTAACCTAAGAATGTACAAAAGTGATTGTTTAAATATGTACACTTTTGACGAATTTTCTGCATAATAT
>NZ_JBPFDQ010000051.1:0-39235 GCF_059415045.1 Ferdinandcohnia sp. SAFN-114
TGATTCGTGTACCTCAGACCGAGGATTTGCCTTGGGCTTCCTTCAGATTCCGCGTCGCCACGGACACCCTTGCCTTTGGCTAATGGTTCGCATATCCCAACGCCCATAGCGGACTCTCACCGCCAAGTTAATGAACATGCCTGGCACACAAAAAAGGCTAACCTCATCACATGAGGAAAGCCTTCCAACTATTTTATATTACCTTTTCAGATTCTAGCACTTCTATTATTCTCTTCAACAAAAACTCTAGTTCGCCATTTGTTTGGAACGTAAATGGATATCCATAATTTGATTTAAGTTGGCCGTCTTCCTCTTTTTTCGGGAAGCGTCTTAAAGCCGTATTTTTAAGTGGTTTCGTCTGCACTTCTTCAAACAAGTTGGCTTTTTCAACTAACCAAGGATGTACAGTTATTGTTGGATTAATATTATCCAATAAATAAACAAACCCTGTTTTGAAATCATCAAATTGGAATTCAGCCGCTTTTTTTGAAAGGTTCGTAAAGTTAAAGTGGACTTTTTCAAATGTTTGTTGAAATCTGTCCAAGGGAACATGTCGCTCTTTTGTCTTTTCCGGAGAAACATGTGGTCTCTTTTCAACAACTGGTTGCTGTTTCTTTTCTTCTTTCAATTCCTTTAGTTGTTCTTCTATTTCCCTTAACTGTTGCTGTGTTTCTTTAATGTAATCGTCCATCCATTGTTTCATCACGTCTAAATCTTGTTTTTCTACAGTTGGTAATTCATATACAGGGGCACTAAATGTATGGCTTACATAGACTTCCGCGTACCATACTCCTAAGTCAAAAATGGTCCGATGTGCTTCTTTTGCTACTTCTTGGTCTATCTCAACCACTTGATGAACCGCAATATTGCCATTCTTTCTGATAAATTCTAGCTTTTTATATACGTCGTCAGAAATAATATCATGACTATATAACTTTCTAATCTTTTGTACCTGTGTGAGTGCAAATCCTTCGTTCATATTCTCTTGCTCTAGAATCATCGTAACAATTAATTCTCCGAATAAGCGTGCTTGAGTTAAAGCCACCTGTGGTTGTTCCCATAATAGAGCTTCTACCCTTAATGCTGCTTCTTCTAATTGACTTGAGAACTCTCCTATAAAATGAAATACACTATTCTTCTTCACATTATCACTTCCTATTTACTTATAGCTAAATTTTACTATAAACATCACACCATTCCCATAAAAAACAAAAAGCCAAGCTCCATCACAAGAGCTCAGCCTTCTACTTTATTCGTATTCTATTATTTAACCTCAACCCAGCCATTTTTAATTGCAACTACAACGGCTTGAGTACGGTCATTTACGTTCATTTTTTGTAGAATATTACTTACGTGGTTTTTAACCGTTTTTTCACTGATATATAGGTCGTCACCAATACCGCGGTTGCTACGTCCATCCGTTAATAACTGGAGAACCTCACATTCTCTTCTCGTTAATAGATGCAATGGACGGCGAACCTCTACTGCTGCATGAGAATGCGCTGAAACGGATTGACCACTTGCAACTGCAAGTCGACGGAATTCTTTTACTAGGTTATGCGTTACTCTTGGATGCAAGTAAGATCCACCCTCTGCGACAACTTTAACCGCTTCGACTAGAGAATCCGCATCCATTTCTTTTAATAAATAACCAGTTGCTCCAGTTTTAAGGGCATGCGTCACATAGCTTTCATCATCGTGGATGGATAAAATAATGACCTTCGTATCAGGGTAAGTGTCAATCAATTGTTTCGTCGCTTCAATCCCATTCAAGTTCGGCATATTGATATCCATGATGACAACATCAGGCTTATGCTGCTCAATGAGTGCTAGTGCCTGTTCCCCATCGTCACCCTCTGCTACGACTTGAAAGGTTGGTTCAAAATCTAGTATTCGTTTTACACCTTCGCGAAATAATTGGTGATCATCAATAATAACTATGCTTGTTTTCATAAATAACGCCTCCCCCTTTCATTTTACAATCGAGGCAATTTCGGTCAATACTCCTAAAGCAGTATTAACAGACAATATTAGTAAGATTATTCTTGTTTTTCCTATATAAATAAGCAGCTAATAGTAGTTGGACCATTTCTTGTAACGTATCATGAATTACCGAAATTTTCTCACGGATTGAAAAGGGAAAATCAAACTTCAATCGGTACTTGGATCATTACAATTGTACCAGCACCAACACTTGAATCAATGGTAAGATTTCCATCTAGTAAATCTACTCGTTCTCTCATCCCAATTAAGCCGAACGAGTCTTTTTTCTTTTCGCGAATATCAAAGCCTTTTCCATTGTCTTTTACGATAACCGTTACATGATTTCTACTTATCTCAAGCTTAACTGCGATTTCACGAGCCTCCGCATGTTTTAGTTCATTTTGGACAGCTTCCTGAACCATACGGAATAGAGCTACCTCAAACTTTGACGGAATTCTCTGCTCTGAACCAATAAATGTAAAAGAAATCGTAGTGTCTCCATTATATTCTTCGATCGTGGATAGGTACTTTTTGAGGGTAGGTACTAATCCAAGATCATCCAATGCCATCGGACGTAAGTCATAAATAATTCGACGAACCTCATACAGCGCCGACCGAACCATTTTACGCAAATCATGAATTTCCTTCACGCCTTGCTCAGGGCTTTCGCGGTAGACCTTATCGATAATTTGGGAACGCAACATCACATTCGCTAGCATCTGGGCTGGTCCATCATGAATCTCACGAGAAAGCTTACGACGTTCTTCTTCCTGCGCTTCAATGATCTTAAGTCCGAATGCCTGCTTTTGCTTGGCATCCTCTAAAATCTCGCCAACCATTTTAAAATCACTATTTAAATAATTGAGAACAACGGAAATTTGACCGACAAGATGATCCGCACGCTCAATTGTTTCATTTAGGCCTACTAGACGTCTTTCAAGCTCATCACGACGCTCGCGCAGCTGCTTTTCTTCTTGCCTTACAACAGTCAATTGCATCTGCAGGTCATGAGCCTTTTCATATGCATTGCGTATTTCCTCTTCTGAATACTTATTAAAATGGCTACTAACCTCTGAGAGCCGTTTCCTTGCAAAACGAGTATGGATTTCTAGCTTATCCACTTCATCAATAATCGTCCCAACACGTTCTTTAATTTCTTTTAACTCGTCCGTTAAACTGATAAATTCTTGGCGTGATTGCTCACCAATCCGAAAAATCTCTTCTTTACTATGATCAACGGTATGAACCATTTTTTCCAATATTGAATCCAGAACTTTACTATCAAGCCCCTTGGTGGCCATCTCTCCACCTCCATCTAAATTATATACGGATTTGTTTTTTACAGCGTTTCATAACAGTTACATTTGTATTACATTCAGCCTATGCCAAAAACAAACCATTGATGTAAAAATTATGTCGTTTTATAATAGAAGAATGGGCAAAAAATTACAGAAAAACTAGATTAGTGTCGAATTACGTCGCACTACTTTTACCAAGCCTATTTTTCGCAACAAAGCCCAGGATAGGAGGTATTTCATAATGCTTCATTCCTATTATACAGTAAAAGGGTATGGCGAGCATGAAATAAATATTCAAAAATCACGCTTTATTGCATATATTGACCGCGCTACAACCGAACTAGAGGCTCAAGAATTCATCCAAAAAGTAAAAAAACAAAACTGGGATGCAACCCATAATTGTTCCGCTTATCTCATTGGAGAAAACGATCAAATTCAAAAAGCAAACGATGATGGCGAACCAAGTGGAACTGCTGGTGTGCCAATCTTAGAAGTCCTTAAGAAAAAACATTTAAAAGATACAGTTGTTGTCATAACTAGGTATTTTGGAGGAATAAAATTAGGAGCAGGGGGACTTATCCGCGCATATGGAAAAGCAACCTCAGAAGGCCTCCAAGCAACTGGAATCGTAGAGCGCAAGCTAATGAGAATTATGCATACGAAAATCGATTACACTTGGCTGGGCAAAGTCGAAAACGAACTTCGCTCGTCCATTTACCAAATTAAAGAAATCAAGTATATTGACGCAGTAGAAATCGAAACCTATGTAGAAGAGAACCAGACACCCCAATTCACTGAATGGATGACAGAGCTAACAAATGGACAAGGAGTTATTTCTTCGGGGAATGTGGAGTATTTAGAGACAGATATGTAGTGTGACTCAGATAAATTGAGGAGAAGTGGTATGAATAAATATGAAAAAAAGAACAGAGAAGCCATTAAGAAACGAAAACGTAAAGTAAGAAGACGTAGAATCCTTGCAGTATTCCTATTGCTTTTAGTAATCATAGGTTCAGCTGCTGGATATATTCTCTATCAAACATATAATGCGGCCAAGGAATCCTATTCAGAAATCGAAAATCGTACTGATGGAAAATCAGAGCTTAGAGAAGAACCAGTTCACATATCAAATGACCCGGTTTCAATTCTACTTCTTGGTATTGAAAATTATACGGATGATTATGATAGGGGTAGGTCGGATACTATTATGGTTGCAACGTTTAACCCATCAGACCAGACTATGAAATTGCTAAGTATTCCTCGTGATACAAGGGTTGAAATCGGGGACCTTGGATACAAAGATAAAATAAATCACTCATATGCTGAAGGTGGGAAAGAGTTAACCATTGAAACAGTTGAGGGCTTTCTAGATATACCAATAGATTATTTTGTTACGGTTAACTTTGATGGCTTTATCAATATCGTTGATTTATTGGGTGGAGTTAACGTTGATGTTCCATTCAATTTTAATGATATCAACGCAAAGTGGGAAAGATTCTATTTTACTGAAGGAGAAATGGAATTAGACGGGGAAGAAGCATTAGTATATGCTCGAATGAGAAAGAAAGACCCTCGTGGAGACTTTGGTAGAAATGACCGTCAAAAACAAATTGTTACTAGTGTAATTGATAAATTATCATCACCAAAAACAATTACGAAAATTGATGATATCGCAAAAGAAATTGGAAAGAATGTAGAAACAAACATCAAAATAAGAGAAGCAATTGCGTTTAGGCAAAAGTTTTCTAATTTTAATTCTTCTCGTATTGAACAACTTTCAATCCAAGGCTACGATTTGGATATCAACTCTGTTTATTATTTTGACCCTGATGATCAAAATGTAGAGGAAATCCAAACAGAATTGAAACAGCACTTGGAGCTTTTACCTTCTGAAACGAATGATGAAACAACTTATAACGAAACAAATCAATAAAAAGAACCTCCAGAAGGAGGTTCTTTTTATTATTTTTCTTCCTTAAAAAGCTCAGGGAAGATTAAAATGACTATATTGATCATAACTCCAATTAGAAAACCTAATACAGCCCTTTGTGTTGGATTATTGCTATCTGCAGATATCACTTGGACGTCTTTATTTAAAACTGTAGACATTTGTATTGATTTAAGCTTGTCATTTAAATCATACAAAAATCTCTCTTTTGAAATAAGTTCTTCAGTAGATGCGTTTATTTCTTCTATCTCTGCAATTTTACCTTCAATGAGTGTTATTTCATCAGCTTGGACCCTATTACTTTCTTTTAAAAAGCCTTGAGTAAGTAATTCAAGTTGATTAATTACCTTAAGTTTATCTGATCCTACCATTGAAAACTCGAGAACTTTACCTGGCTTAGAACTTACTGTTAAATTTGATAATACATAATCAATATCTAAATTTAAGTTGTGTTGTTCGTCCAAATAAGTTAAAAATGCACGATTAGGAATTTGATCACGCATTAGTTCCTGATGAGTCAGACCCTCTTTTTGGAAATTACCGAGCATCACTTCAGTAGTTCCTGTATATATTACAGATGTGTTCGTCTGAAGAAAGTAAGCAATAATCGCTGTTAAAATCGGCAATAAGATAAGTAATATCGCCAATCGTTTCATTCTTTTAAAAACGTTTTTCACAAAGTCATTTTTTAAAACCAACATTGTTTTCCTCCAGTTTTGTATGACTATAATTTTGATAGAAATTAATAAAACCAATTACAAATGCAAATAGTAACCAATTATAAGGTAACGCCATCATGGAGCTTGGACTTATACTTGCTAATGCAAAAGTAATCAATCCCATTAACAATCCTTCACTAATCATCTTGATATTCGTGGTTAATGCATTTTTATAAATGTGATACAGCTTATAAATTAAACATAAGTAGATTAAAACATAAATAGTGAAAATGAGTAAACCATAGTTAACTAATATTTCTGCCCACCAATTGTGTATATTAAAATCCCCGTATGTATTAAAGACCTGGAAATGTTGCATATAATATTCGGCGTTCCCAGCTCCAACACCAAATCCAAATGTCTCTTGTAGAAAGACAAAAACATTTTTTAAAAGATTAACCCTGATTTCCACGGATCCACCCTCAGCAGAGGCCTGTCCTATATTTAAACTTGTGATTTCATGTATTACCTTCTGTAAGATAGAAAGCACTCGATTAAAGAATATCAAGATGATTACCGGTCCTGCTATTACAAATAATCTTAGTAACCCAATTTTTGTTTTCTTATCTGCAATTACCAAATACCAAATTATAAAACTGATCATTACAGCAAGTAAATTTGCGCGTGATGAGGTAACCATTATGATGTAAAAGCTTATTCCAATAAAAGCAAGCCCCGCTAAAATCGATATTACTTTCCTATAATGATTCATAAAAGCTACACAAAGAAAAACACTAATTGTTACAAAGCTAGCATAATCATTTTCATTTGTAAAAACAGCTGTCGGAATTGTTTTTTGATACGCTGATGCAGTGTATATCCGAGAAACTGGTAAATGAATCTGTAAAAAGTGATTGATTAAACCGATAAGTAAAAGGAAAACAGCCATTAATAACCATATATAATAAAAGCTTATGTAATGTTTTTCTCGAACCAAATAGGCGACTACTATAAAAATAAGCCCAATACCAAATAGAAGAAATACAATATCCTTAATACCACTTGTCAAATCTTTAACCCACATTAAAGAAATGAAAGCATACACAACCCAAAATAAAAGAAAAGTCAAAGTCCCTTTTACAAATGTATCATTTGTTAGTGAGAACTTGCTTAGATATATTTTTATAATACTTATCCCAGCTATAAATAAGAATAAGACCCGATATGGAAATAAACTAAAAGGTCCTAAATCGATTGAAACAATAGCTCCCACAAAACTGCTCATGATTAACAAATACATTAAAACGATGAAGAGTGGACTTTTATTTATGATATATTTTTTAAAAATGTATAAGCCCACCATCCCTGCAGCGACAATCAGTACTAATATAACATTTATTTTATAACTTGAGATGGAATGGATGTTAACAACATACCAACCTAACACAAGTGAGACAATAACAGAAAGGATGATTTGTGCTATCAAATTTTTTCGCTTGTGTGTTTGTTTCATCTTTGCCCCCTGTTTCCAAAAAGTATAACAAAATACTTTTATATTATTTCAAGTTATGGACAAAATATCAAGGAGATATCACAATTCATAATAAATATCTAAAGAAAAAGTCACAAAATGATTGCATTTGTGACTTTTTCCTTTTTTATTGATTTTTTAATAGCTGACTTTCTGGGACATTGCGCAATTTCTTAGCTGGTGCACCAATAACCAACGCTTCTTGCTCTACATCCTTCGTCACTAAACTCCCTGCACCAACAGCACCGTCTTCATGAATGACCTTTCCTGGAAGTACAGTTACGTTAGCTCCAATACGACCGCCTTTTTTAACAGTTATACCTTTGAACTTACCTAATCGTTCTGCGGATCTGGCCATATAATTATCATTTGTTGTAACAACGCACGGTGCGATAAACACATAATCTTCAAGTGTTGAATAGGCAGTAATATAACAATTAGTTTCTAGCTTACATTTCACTCCAATTGTACAATCATTTTCAACAGCTACACCGCGGCCAACGATAGTCCGATCACCAATTGTAACTCTCTCACGAATTGTGGCTAGGTCTGCTACAAATACGTCATTTCCTATCGTTGCATTCGCATAAATAATGGAAGATGTTCCAATCGTACAGCCTGACCCTATAATTGTAGGAGGAAGTTCTCCAACCTCTGGCAGGATTGAATTCTTTGCTCTAGCTGGCATTTTACCAATCACAACATTGTCCTGTATGACAACATTATCTCCAATTTTTACACCTTCATAGATAATCACATTGTTACCAATCCGAACATTCTGCCCAATTTCTACATTATCCTTTATAAGGACATTGTGTCCTTTTTCTAATGACATAAGGTCACCTTCAATCAAAGAAAATTTTTAATATACTCAACTATTTTTTCAGAAGCTTTTCCATCACCATACAAGCCCTCAACATATGGCTTTTCCTCATATGAATCAACTAGTTCTCTCAAATCATCGTTAATTGGATTTACTAATGTATTCCAACCTACGTTGACTGTCTCAACCCATTCAGTTTGATCTCGCAATGTAAAACAAGGTACTTTAGCAAAGTAAGCTTCTTTTTGAACTCCTCCTGAATCAGTTACAATCGCACTTGCATTGGATTCAAGGAAAAGCATCTCCAAGTAAGGTGCAGGCTCGATGATCTTAATTGTAGTTGAATGTTCAACGAGATCAAATAACCCCTGTTCTTTTAGCTTCTTTTCCGTTCTTGGATGTAACGGCAAAATAACCTTCTTACTTAATTTATTTAAAGACATAAAGATCGCTTTAAGTCTGTCTGGATCATCAGTGTTTTCAGCACGGTGGATAGTGGCTAAGATGAACTCTTCATTAATACCGAAATCCTCAATTTTATGAATTTCTTGAGCTATTTTCGCGTTATAAATAACTGCATCGTACATGACATCTCCGACATTATGAACGCCACTAGATATTCCCTCTGTTGCTAGATTCTTAACAGCAACTTCCGTCGGTGCAAATAATAACGAAGAAACATGATCAGTTAGTACACGATTTATTTCTTCTGGCATAATTCTGTTAAAGCTCCTTAACCCTGCTTCAATATGGAAGATTGGGATATGAAGCTTACTAGCAGCGATAGCAGCTGCTAGAGTTGAGTTTGTATCACCATAAACTAGAACAGCATCAGGTGCTTCCTTTATAAGCACTTCCTCAATTTTTATAATCATCTCACCGGTTTGTGCACCGTGATTTGCCGAACCAACTCCTAAATTATAGTCAGGCTTCGGAATATTTAATTGCTCAAAGAAAACACCTGCCATTTTATGGTCATAGTGTTGGCCAGTATGAACCAGTACCTCTTTAAAAGATTGTCGCAACACTCGAGAAACAGGAGCCACCTTAATAAATTGTGGACGAGCGCCTACAACTGTAACAATTTTTTTCATTTCCTACTCCCCTTTATAAAAGCTAGCGATTTTGCTCACAACATATTCTTGCTGTTCAATCTTTAATTCAGGGAACATCGGTAATGATAAAGCCTCCTGACATGCCTTTTCAGTTTCAGGTAAATCTCCTTCGTTATAACCAAGATTTGAGAATACTGGCTGAAGGTGAAGTGGTTTTGGATAATAAATCATCGTTTCTACTCCCTGTTCCTTCAGGTATGCCTGTAGCTCATCTCTTCGCTCAACACGAATGGTATATTGATGGAAAATATGATGACAATTTTCATCCTGATAAGGGGTTATTACCTTATCACCTAACTTTTCATTTAATAATTGGGTATAGTTGTTTGCCTTTTCTCGACGAAGATTATTCCATTCATCAAGATGCGGAAACTTAACATTTAAAATTGCTGCTTGGAGCTCATCCAAACGGCTATTATAGCCTAAAACATGGTGATAATACTTTGGCTTACTTCCATGTACACGAATAACGCGCATGCGCTCAGCAATTTCTGCATCGTCCGTTACAATCATCCCTGCATCGCCATAAGCTCCCAAGTTTTTAGTTGGAAAAAAGCTATAGCAAGCTGTAGTTCCTAACTCACCAACTGATCTTCCTTTATATTGAGCACCGATTGCTTGTGCAGCATCTTCAATGATAGCAAGGTTATGCTTTTTAGCAATCTCTACAACTGGATCCATATCTACCATTTGACCATAAAGATGAACCGGTATAATGGCTTTTGTTTTTTCCGTAATTGCTGCTTCAATTTTAGAAGGGTCGATGTTAAAGGTCTTTGGATTAATATCAACAAAAACAGGTTTTGCGCCAATACGTGCTATTGCTCCTGCCGTTGCAAAGAAAGTAAATGCCGGAGCAATTACTTCATCTCCTTCTTCAATACCACAGCCTAAAAGCGAAATATGTAATGCATCACTACCATTCGCTACACCAACGCCGTAGCCGACATTACTATATTTAGCAACATTTTGTTCTAAACTTTTCACATTGTCTCCAAGGATAAAATGCGCTTTTGACATAACATTATCAAGTGCTTCACTAATTTGTCCTTTTAAACCTTGATACTGTTCAGTTAAATCTAGCATAGGTACTTTCATGATTCAATTCCTCTTTTCTCCACAGTGTTAGTGTTTAATTGACATATGTCTAGAAACTTGTTAGCTAATTTTTTTATATCATGATTTTCAACAAGATATTTATAGCTACTTTCTTTAATACGCTCTTTATCTTCTGTTGATAAATTGAGCAATTCATTTATTCCATTGGCCATTGCCTCCGCATTTTCTGGTTCTACAGTAATACCGGCATTTGCGTTGTCAATAATATTATTTAATACATTGCCAGCAAATAGTACGGGCTTTCCAACCAATAAATAATCATTTAGTTTATTTAAACTGATTCCGTATTTATACAAAGGAGTATTTAACATAGAGACCACTAAAACATCAGCCATTGAAAGAGTGGATAGAACCTCGTGTTTCGGAATGCTATCGAAAAAGTAAACATGATCAAATTCTTTAGCCATTGCTTTTAATTTAGGTTTCTCAGGTCCTTCTCCTACAAAAACATATGCAACCTGTTCACTCGGTATATAAGCGGCACTCTCTACAATTGTTTCGAGAGAATTTGCCATACCGTGTGCACCAACATACATAGCTACCTTTCCGTGCTTCTCCTTGATTTTATTTATCTCGTCAGAATGAGATGGTTTCTCGCTTAACTCCTGTTCACGTTCTAGATTGATTCCGTTGGGAATGTAATAAATTTTACTTTTATCAATTCCAAAGCTACTTATGTAATCTACAGCGCCAGGCAACGTAACAATAATTCGATCAGCCCGTTTATATACAAATTTCTCAATTGCTCCAAACATTATTGCTGCCGGATGCCTCTCTGACATCGAGCCGAAATCAATTAAAGTTCTCGGCCATAAATCTCGTATTTCAACGATATATGTCGCCTTTTTCCATTTACTTAAATAATATCCTGCTAAACAAGCGAATAAATGGACAGAAGAACCTACAATAGCATCAGGTTTCTCCTTCTTTTTTAAACCACGGAAAATGGACATAAAAAAGTAACTAATCATATTTATAACTCTCCTGACTCCATTTCCTCTATACGGAAACGTCCACAGCCATTCGAATAAAACACCATTCACGTTTTCTTGGTAATTTTTCCGGTTAGGATCTCGCCATTTAAACATATAGGCTAAAAAACTACTAGCAAAAATGGTGATATCATGCCCCTGTTGCTCTAAAACCTTTGAAATATCATAATGCCTTGTAATACCACTTTCATTAGGTTTTAGCGCAACATGGTTTAGAATCCATATCTTCAAAAGAGATTACACCACCTCTATTGTTCAATTTTTAGATTGATTCATATAAACGAACTAACTTTATACTTTCTTGCTCCCAATTATATTGTTGTTCTATGGCTTGTCTACCATTGACACCCATTTGCTTTGCTTCTTCTGGATGCTCCACAATCCATGAAATTGCTTCTGCAATAGCATTCGGATCTAATGGATTCACACAGATTCCGCAATTATTTCCTTCTATTATTTGTTTCCATAAATCGAAATTAGACGAGATTACTGGAATCCCCGCCGACATGTATTCAAACATTTTATTTGGCTGCGCATTAATATGGTTTGGCTTAGGATGGAATAAAACAAGTCCTGAATAAGAATTAGAGAGTGTTTCTGCAACTTTTTCTCTACTTACAAAGCCTAAGTCAATTACATTTTTCCAACCCTCAGTAGTCATTAGGTTATCTTTTAAAGAAGGAGGAGAAAACTTCCCACCAACAAACAGCTTCGCATTGGTTTTACCAATGGCTTCAACCATTTCTTTAGCGCCTCGTATTTCATTTATTCCACCAATATAGCAAACAGCCTTAGTTTTCTGTGACCAATCCGTTTCAGCTATATAAAGTTCACTAAGAACGGGATAATTATTTACATTAACAGCGTTACAGCCAAGATTAACAAAACGCTCTGTTATATATGGTGTTGCACCAACAATGGCAGAAAATCGTTTTGCAGCAAAGTTCTCGAATTTTTCAAATGTCCATGAAATAATCCCCCTTAAAGCCTTTGGTATCCAAGCCTTTGAAAGAATTTGACGTGGAACATCTTCATGAACGTCATATATTACTTTTTTTCCTTTGAATTTTAATAATAATCCAAAAGGAAGTAGTTCTGGATCGTGGAAATGGTAGACATCCGCATCTTGTTTTAACGCTGTCTTATACACACTCACAGTTGTTTTTAACATTCTTGATAATTTACCTTTAATATTGGACTTTACCCCAATAATATGTACACCCTTATCTGTTTCTGTTTCAGCGTTAGCAACAACTAACGATACGTCATGTCCAGCTTTCGCTAATGATTGGCTCTCTTTGATAAATATACGAATATCCTTCGCCGGATGAGCTGACGTAAAATGACAAACCTTCATATAAAAATCCACCTCATATATCATAACGTGCATAAACCAGACCAAAATAGGTCTGGCTTACACTTTTACAAACGGTAATATTTTGCGTGATCAGTTGAAAACTCTTTAAGAGCATTTCTAGTATCAAAAATCACCTTAGATTTTTCAGCAATTAATTCATAATCAAAAGCCGTGTGGTTAGTTGTAATAATAACTAAATCAGCTTCTTCTAGCAATTCTTCATTCAACTGTAACGGTTCAATTGTTCTTCCATTTAATCTAAACGAAGGAACATGTGGATCAACTACTTTAAAGTCAGCGCCAGCTTTTTCAAGTTCATCAAGGATTAATAATGCTGGAGATTCCCTTACATCATCAATATCTTTCTTATAAGCTACACCTAAAACAAGTACCTTTGAACCGTTGAGAGCCTTTTTCTCTTTATTAAGTATTTGCATACAACGATCAATAACGAAGTCAGGCATGCTGTTATTAATTTCTCCAGCTAGTTCAATAAGTCTTGTATGATAGTTATACTCTCTTGCTTTCCATGTTAGATAGAATGGATCGATTGGAATACAGTGTCCCCCAAGTCCTGGTCCTGGATAGAACGGCATGAAACCATATGGTTTTGTTGCAGCAGCATCAATTACTTCCCATACATCAATGCCCATCTTATTACATAAAATTGCCATCTCATTTGCTAATGCAATGTTAATATGTCTAAAAGTGTTTTCAAGTATTTTCTCCATCTCAGCAACTGCTGGACTTGAAACCTGATGTACATCCCCTTCTAAAACATTTGAATACATAGCCGCAGCTATTTGAGTACATGCAGGTGTAATCCCACCTACTACTTTAGGCGTGTTTTTCGTATTATAAAATTTATTCCCTGGATCAACTCGTTCAGGTGAATATGCTAAGAAAAAGTCTTCTCCACAAACCAAACCTGTTCCCTCGAATATTGGCTTTAATACCTCTTCAGTAGTACCAGGGTAGGTTGTACTTTCAAGTACGATTAACATTTCTTTATGCATATATTTTGCAATTTCCTTACCAGAACTTTCAACATATGAAGTATCCGGCTGTTGATATGTGTCAAGTGGTGTTGGAACACAAATAGCTACTGCGTCTACCTCTTGAATTTTAGAATAATCTGTAGTTGCAACTAGTTTACCATCTGCAGTAAATTCTTTTAGTTCTTCATCAACAACATCACCAATATAATTAATACCTTGATTAACCATATCAACTCTTTTTTGTTGAACATCAAACCCAATTACACGATAACCTGCTCTTGCTTTTTCTACCGCAAGAGGGAGACCAACATAACCCAAGCCAACTACACCAATTGTAGCTTGGCGATTTTCTATTTTGTTTAAAAGCTCACGACCATTTTCATTAAGCTGTACTGACATTTAAAGGACCTCACTTTTTTATTAAGAAATCAATTATCTTGATACAGATAATTTATCTATTCCTTATTCTATACTACAAAATTCGTAGTAAATTGATAAATTTTGACCCTATTCGATAAAGAATGGGGGCCAACATATATTTTAAAGGTTTTTACTAAAATTACAATTATTTTCACTGAAAGTTGTTTTACATCTTCATTACAGTTTTATTAATTTTTATATTATTATTATTCCATTACTTTCAAAGTTAATGCTAATCCTTCTTCAATTGAAAAAGCAGGCTCCCATTTTGTTAATTCTTTATATTGAGAATTATCTAGTGAACTTCGATAAATATCACCCTCGCGTTCTTCCTTATAATGGGGGCTAATTTCCATTTGCATCAATTTCGTTATTGTTTTATATAACTCATTAACTGATAATTCAGTATTAGAGCTGATATTATATGTTCCACTTTTAGCATTAAGTGCATGCAAATGAGCTCTAGCGATATCTTCAACATAAATAAAATCTCTCGTTTGAGAACCGTCTCCGTATATGGTTAAAGGTAGTCCAGACAAAATATTTTCAATAAATATTTTAACTACCCCACCTTCACCTTTTTCAGATTGTTTTGGCCCATATACATTCGCATACCTTAAAATGATATGGTCTATATTATTTTGCTCGCAAAACGTCTCGATATAATATTCACTTGCCATTTTTGAAATTCCATATGGAGAAGTTGGTGCTAATTTCTCATCTTCCTTAATTGGAAGGCTTTCATTATCTCCGTAAACGGCCGCGGTGGACGCAAAAATGATTCGCTTAACATTATTTGATTTTGCAAATCTGAGAATATTTAAAGTGCCTTCAATATTAATATGCATGTCATAAACCGGATCTTTGACTGAATCAGGTACACTCGTCTGGGCTGCTAAATGAATAATCGTATCAATATTTTTCAAATATTGATTGCTTATTTGATTGATTTCTCTTATGTCCCCTTCAACCAAACAGTCATCAAATTGGATATTTTCACGACTACCAGTAATAAAGTTATCAAAGATAACAACATTATGGCCTTCTTTTTTCAGCAGTTCTTTTGTATATGTTCCAATAAAACCGGCACCACCAGTTAGTAATATATTCACGAGGATCCCTTCCTTGCTACGTTAACACGTATTTTTTTCTGAATCACTTTAAGCAAAGCTTTGTATAATACAATATCTTCTTTTTGAATCAGTAACAATTTACCATACGATTGACTACTGATTTTTTTAAATATAATTAGTTTAATAATAAAGCTTATAAAATAGGTTATCGTTGTTGCATAAGCAGATCCCATAATCCCAAATTGTGGAATGAGAAGGATATTTAATACAACATTCATAATTACATTAAAGATCGATGTATACATATTAATTTCTGGCTTACCACGACCCGCTATATCATTTGAAAGTATCTTTTCGACTGATAGAAAAATGATTCCAATCATAATAACTTTTAATACATCGGAACTTTGTATATATTCACTACCAAAGAATAGACCAATTACGAAATCAGATACGATTAATAGTGCTATGGAAGCTAAAATCGAAATCAGAAGTACATTCCTGCTCACAATTGAAGTCAGTCTATTTCGTGCCTCTTCTGTATCCTCAGAGGCTATTTTAGGAAACAAAACACTTGAAATTGCTGTCGATACCATTGTGATCCGCTCTCCTACATTCACCGCAACCGTGTAAATCCCGACTGCAGCAGGAGAAAGGAAATATCCAACAATAAATACATCCAATCGGTAATTTAAAAAAGTGGCAAGATTACTTACATATGCCTTAAATCCATAATCGACCGATTCCTTTAAATAGGGTCTTGAAAACTCACCTGATGATAAACTTAATTGTTTTTTCTTAAGTAACAAATATAAGATAACAAAGACAGTTGTAATATTCCCTAATACAAAGCCTATAATAGCGCCTATTAGCCCATAATCAAGAACAATGATAAATAATGAGATAAACCCTAATATGGCAAACTGATTGATAATCATCAATGTATTATAGCTCTTAAAATCCTGTAAGCCGTGAAATATCGTTTGGAGAAATTCCTTTAAAAAGATAAATGGAATGGAAAATAAGACCATGTATAGTAACGAGTTTTCAACTCCTTCAAATAAAGCCTCAGAGAAGAAAAAAATAACTACGAGTCCTACTACAACTGCAATCAAACTTAATAGAATTCCGACTAATATGTTTGTTTTAAGGACGGTCTCCAAAAGAAATTTGTTTTTACTAACAAAATAAATCGTAGATGTATTAATCCCAATACTAATAAACATCATGAGCATCATAGGCAATAGTGTTACAAGAGAATATTTACCTTGATCAACCGGCCCTAGGAAACGAGTTAACACCACCAGCAAAAGTATTCCAATTCCAATATTCATGATCTGCCTAGTCAACGTAATGATGCTATCTGAGATAAACTTTTTGTTGTTGGCTTTCATTTGCATTCTCCAATATGTTTTCTAATCTTGTTGAGAAATCTTGATAGTTAAGTACCGCATTAAATCTAGTGTTCCATATAGTAAATGCAGAAGTGCTTTTTTTCTGTTTTTCGGTACTTGGTAAACTTCTGTATTCTGTAATATAATTCGCTAAACTTTCGGGAGTTATATCTTTTTCAATTAACTTCCCGCTGCTAGAATCTACGAGTTCCGAGGTTCCTCCTACATCAGTTGCCATGACTGGAATACCACAGCTAAATGCTTCCATAATCGAGACAGGAATCCCTTCACTCTCACTAACATTAACAAATAAATCCACCGCTTCTTTTTGATAGTTCTCTAAGACTTCTGTATTTGAAAGATTCCCCAAAAACCTAACCTTACAATTTGGAGGAAGCATGTTTGCCTTTTCTTTTAACTCTTCTTCAAGTGGGCCACCACCAATATGTCTCCATTCAACCTGAAAGTCAACTAACTTAAGTGCTTCAAGGAGTAAATGAAGCCTTTTGACAGGCACCATATACGAACAGGTAACGATTCTGAAAATGTTGTCATCAGAAAATGCAGCTTTTATATTTTTGTTTAATGTACCCAGCCTACTTATTTCCAACACTGATCCGATCGTTTGGTCCCTTTCGTATAAATAATCATAACCATTTTGCGAAATTAAAAATAATTGATTCAGCTTATGAATGACATTGAATTGAAAAGGAATATAAGCAGGACTATAACGTTCCATATACAAGTCTCCACCATGTGCTCTTGAAACAACAGGAATACGGATATTCTCTTTTAGCATAACTGCACCTAATGCTCCAGGATTTTGCCAATACGAATAGATTATTGTTTCCCCTGATTCTAATTGGAGTTCTTTTTTTATGGAATCTTTAACGACCTTTGCAATACTTAACCAATTTACAGCGTTAATAAATCCCTTTATTCCATGCTTTTTAACGAAAGGTAATTCTCGAGACAACCACTTCATACTTTGAGTGTCAAAAAGGGTACTAATGATCCTCTTACCCCTTTTAAGGGTACCTTTATGGTCAAAATCATTCAAAAAATGAATCGAAGCGTTTGATGGTATTTTTCTTGTCTGTCTTGCTGAACCTTTAGATATATTTATCGGAAATATGTGTATCTCATCAAAGGCCTGACTAAGAAACGGAATTTCCGTCTCCAAAAATGCTTCACTTTGATTAAATGGATACTGATGAGTTAACAAAATTAGTTTTTTCATTATTCTAACTCCTGCTCCTTAATTAAAAAAACCGTTGGTGATAATGTCACAAACGGTTTAATGCTTTTCGAAAACTCGACGATACATCTTTAGAAATGGCTTATACCCCTCATTAACAAGACCGATTATTTCTGCAATAATCTGGAAGAAAATTAGCAGACCAGCCACAATTAACAACGAACCCCATAATGTTGCCGATTCAAAAACAATTGCACATATACTAAATAAAATTCCCATCGCATAAATAATCAATACTGTATTACGATGTGAGAAGCCCAAGGCTAAGATACGATGGTGTAAATGAGACTTGTCTGGGGCTGCAATTGGCTTCTTATTGACTATACGACGTATAATCGCAAAGGTTGTATCGAAAATAGGAACACCTAAAATAAGAATCGGAACAACAAAACTAAATAAAGTTACGCTTTTATATAAACCCAATAACGAAAGTATGGAAATTGAATATCCAAGGAAAAGTGCGCCAGTGTCCCCCATAAATATCTTGGCAGGATGAAAATTATAAAACAGGAATCCGATTGTACTTCCTAATAAGATTAAAGCCAACGGCAGAATCATACCCTTACCAGCAATACCTGCCATAATTGCAATAGTTGCAATACCAATTGAAGATATACCCGCTGCTAGTCCATCCAAACCGTCAATTAAATTAATCGCATTAGTGATCGCTACTATCCAAAATATAGTTACTGGTATAGCCCATATGCCTAAATTAATTTTTTCAACAAAGGGTATACTTATAAAATCAATTGTTAATCCCGTACTTACAATAATACCTGCAACACCAATTTGCCCAATAAATTTTACTTTTGCAGACAATTGGTATTTATCATCGAGAATTCCAATAATAATAATTATAAGAGCTCCCAATATAATTCCGGTCATTTTTTCCTTATAAAGACCGCTTGCAAAAAATCCAACAAAAACGCCGATAAAAATAGCTAATCCTCCGAGACGAGGCATCACTTTCTGATGAACCTTTCGATGATTTGGCTTATCAGTTGCTCCTATCTTTATGGCAAGTTTTATAACAAACGGAGTCACTATTAGGACAGTTATAAAAGATGCGAGAAACGCTATTATTAAACGAATGTCCATTGGAAGATCTCCTTTAAAATCATTTTCAAATTCTTAAATTAGTGTATCATATTCCTAAAATATTTCAATTTAAGTTTTTGTTGTTCAATCGTAATACTATCATTGTCATGCTTCTATTATTTCCTTAATATATCAAGGTTAGAAGTGTTAATTCATTACATTTTTGACTTACATTTAATAAGACGACTTTTTTACAATTTCGTTACATATTCGTTAAAGAATTTTAGTTAAATCATTTTTTAATACTTAACCCATCACTTAATTTATTTCGATAATAAAACAAACAGAACCTTTAATGATCTGTTTGTTTTATTATCTTATTTTTTTCCGTAATAGTTGAGAATACCTTGATAAATTGCATTGGTTGCTTTTTCTCGATACGCTGCGCTTGCTAGTTTTTTAGCATCGTTCTGATTTGTGATGAAGGCTACTTCTACAAGAACACTAACCATAGTCGTTTCTCTAATTACCTTAAAATTACCTTCTTTCACACCACGGTCAGTAGTACCTAGCTGTTTTACTAGCTCTTTTTGTATTTCCGTAGCTAATTCTTTACTTTCCTTACCGGCATATGTGTCATTCCAGTATGTCTCTGTACCGTTTGCCGAGCCATTTGAAAAAGCATTATTATGGATACTAATAAATGCATTTGCTCCGATATCATTCGCAGCTTTTACTCTATCATCTAAAGTAACGTATTTGTTAGTAGCACGGGTCATAACAACATTTACACCTGCAGCTTCAAGTTTAGGTTGAAGTCGTTTGCTAATATCTAACACAATATCGCTTTCCTTAAGACCATTTCCAATTGCACCTGGATCTGTTCCACCATGTCCAGCATCTACAACAATTGTTAATCCCGCCAGTTTACCAGATAATTGTGCAACTATTTTTTGAGGAACAGAACCAAGTCCGCCGAGTACAACATAACTAGAAATTTTACGTTCATTTATTATTTTTTTTGTTGGATCTGGTATTTTGTCGCTCCTAGTTAATAAAATCGGAGCATTTTCTTTTGCAGCTAGTACAGAACCTGTAAGTGCATCAGCGAAAGTTGCGCCTGTTGCTAAGTAAGCTTTTCCAGTTGGTAATTTTAACTGTCTAATGATATTTGCGGCTACTTCATACCGGTCTTTCCCTGAAATCCTCATCGGATTTGGCAGTTGACTATATACAGTCTTACTTACACTCGCCTCTCCACCAACAACTATTGTACTTGAAACACTACGAGAACTTAGTGCTTGTTTTGTTACTTGGGGCATAGCCTTGGGTCTCGTTAGTAAAATTGGAATTTTGTTTTGAGATGCATAAGGGGATATTGCAAGTGCGTCTGGAAAGTTTAATCCATCAGCAATAACAGCCTTTTTATTCCCTGGCAACTGCTTTGCAACATTTGCGGATACTTCAAAACGGTCTTTTCCGTTAATACGTGTAACCTCTTTAATTCCCATTTTGCGTAGCTCATTCAACACAGAATCAGCTATACTTCCTGGTCCACCTACTACAACAACCCGATTCGGTTTAAGTCTAGCAATCTCTTTTTTTGTAACATCTGTTAATTTATTGTTGTGGGTTAGTAGAACTGGAGCATTATAGTGATAGGCTAACGGTCCAGACGTAAGAGCATCGGCATAAGCATTATAGAATGCAAGAATAACAGTGTCAGACTGCGCTGGCCATCCCTTTTGAGATAGATTTACTGCAACTCGAAATCTATCTTTCCCGTCTATTCGTTCGGCCGTACCACTAGCTAGGGTACTATTTGCAAACAAAAGTAAAAGAAACGGAAGAACTAGTAATATTAAATATTTTTTCAACTTTCGATACCTCCAATATAAAACGTCTATCGACAATATACCAAAACATTCCTTCTTTTTCATCAAATTCCGCGATTTATTTTCAAAAAAGTAATCTATTAAATCTTGTTCACATAAAAAAAGTGTAGACTTACGCCTACACTTTTCCAATCGAATTTATCATTATTTTATTTCTTTACTTCCAAGCGCTTTATCAATTTTATACATATGACCTGCTACTCTAGAACCCCAATTTGGGTCAGATGCATACCAGACATTGATTCCACTACCCTTATTTCCAGGATAAGGGCCACTATACTTCCAGCTATTAGGATTCGTATATCCATTTTTCATATAATCCAATGCGAATGCTTTGATACTATCTTCAAAGCTAGCAAATTTTTTAGCATTCGTTCCGGGATCTATGTCGGTTGCTTCAATACCAAACAGGTTATTCTTTTCAGTTGCAATATCACTTACCCCCCATGCACTTTCATGAATGGCTGCACCTAAGATGAATAATGCATTAATCCCGTAATCCTCTTGTGCTTTAAACATTGCATCAATAACCTTTTCATCTAATAAAGGACTTTTCCTACCTTCTTTTTTCTCCCAGGTTGCACGTTCCTGACTAGATTTTACAAAAGACAGAAATTGTTCTTTTGTATATTGTGTTTTTGAAGTAATTGAAGCAAATTGGAAATATTGTTTTTGTGTTCCTACTTGCTTGTTACTTGAATTAAAGAAAGTAAATCCATCCCAACTATAGTAGCGTTGTCCACCCGCCATAAACGAAGGAGCCTTCCCAATAACCGTTTTGACATTGTTTACAACATGATTCAATTCTCCGTTAATAGATTCATAGTGTGATCTATTAGCATTCATTACAACAGGAGGGTACATTTTAACTTCTGACTGCTTAACCCATCCAATTTTATCTGCATACTGAACTTTAACCTTTTTGGCATCAGCTTCTATGAACTTTAATTCAGCTCCTGGCGCTACATACGTGCTTCTTTGCCAATCATACATTTGTGAACCATAATACAAGTTTACAGTTGTATTGCCATATGATGGGGCAGCTTTAACTAATCCGCTCGTCATGTTAACAATTTTGTTTCCAAAAACGACTACTTGATTGGAATTCGATAGTGGCACCTGATCAAAGCTAGAGTAGTTCTTTGGATTAATAGTTAGTGTACCGTTAGAAGCAACTGTTGCTAAACGATAGCTAACAAGCTTTTCCACAATATCTTGTGGAACTGAACCAGTTCCTCCTAATACAGTTAAGTTAAACATTTGTTTCTCAAAAATCACAGATTGAATAGATTCAGGGATATATGTTGGACTTGATAATAACATCGGTGCATTGTTTTTCGCAGCCAAAACAGAACCAGTTAAGGCATCTGCAAACGTAGTTCCAGTTGCTACAAATGCTTTATCGGTATTATAGCCTAATTGTCTTACGATATTCGACGCGACATCATATCGATTTTGTCCACCAATTCTTGTTGGATTTTTCAATTTATTGAAAACTGCTTTAGAAACACTACCTTCGCCCCCGATAACGAGAGTATTACTAAAACTAGCAAGTGCGTCTACTGTCTCTTTCGGAAGTGCAGCTGTACGCGTTAGAAGAATTGGATAACCGTTTTTTGCGGCATAAGGAGCAATTGCTAACGCATCAGAAAAATTCAGACCATCTGCAATAATTGCCTTTGAACTACCTTTAAATTCTTTTGCAATATTTTTAGCGACCTCAAAACGGTCATGACCATCAAACCGAACAATACTAGTTACACCATTAGCCTTTAATTGATTGACTACCTTGTTAGAGACACTTCCAGTACCCCCAACTACAATAACCTTCTTTGCTTTTAATCGTTTAATTTCTTTCTTTGTAA
The DNA here is from genome assembly GCF_059415045.1 of Ferdinandcohnia sp. SAFN-114. Taxonomy (NCBI): domain Bacteria; kingdom Bacillati; phylum Bacillota; class Bacilli; order Caryophanales; family Bacillaceae; genus Ferdinandcohnia; species Ferdinandcohnia sp. SAFN-114. Next base: position 22,767 of record NZ_JBPFDQ010000051.1, read on the forward strand.
CCTCAGTTAGATTATCCTGATGAGTTAATAGGATAGGCGCATTATTTTTATATGCTAGAGGTGCTGCTGAAAGAGCATCAGCATAAGCATTATAAAACGATAAGACAACAGTATTGGATGTTGTCCAGCCCTCTTTTGAAACATTTACAGCTACCTCGAATCGATCTTTTCCATCGAGACGGGTAATTGTTGTATCTGCAGATACTGATTCTACGCCTATTAAAAGCAAGAACGTTACTACGATTAAAGATATAATTTTACGCAAAAACTTGTCCCCCTCATAAATAGTTAGAGAAAAAAAGGTCTAAAGTAATCTAAGACTCTTTATTTTTCTCATACTTACTCTATTAAAAAACTTATCAAAAATTGTCAGCTAGGTAAATAGATAAATAGAATATTATCGAATATTGACTGAAAAGATTATTTTTTGCAAATAAAAAAACTGTATAGAAAAACTCTACACAGTTCATTCGTTACCCTTTTTCAGTAAAAATTATTTTATATTGCATACCTGATATAATTCCCTTTATGATTGTCGGTAAACCCTTTGTTTAGGCTCAATACTATTTTCTGAATCTATTTGAGTTCCCTCATGTACCCCATTAGATTGAATCACATTCATAATCGTTTTTATTAGTATTTTTACATCTAATAAAAACGAAAGATTTGTAACATATTCGCTATCGAAAGCAACTTTTTCTTTTATAGAAATTATATCTCGACCATTCACTTGTGCTAGTCCAGTTAATCCTGGTTTCACTTTATAAACTCCATAATGTTCACGTTTTATAATCAATGCCTTTTCATCTCTTATGACAGGTCTCGGACCTACAATACTCATATCACCCTTAATAATATTCACTAATTGTGGGAGTTCATCAAGACTTGATTTACGCAAGAACTTCCCTAATTTAGTTATGTGTTGTTCAGGATTAGTAAGCAGTGATGTTGGCATATTCTGTGGTGCATCCACCTTCATCGATCTAAACTTCAATATATAAAATTCCTTTCTATCTTTCCCTACACGTGCCTGCTTAAAGAAGACAGGTCCTTTAGAATCTAGTTTTATTAATAGGGAGATTAGTAGAAATAGCGGAATTAACAATAACAATGCAGTCATTGAGAGAATAATATCCAAAAACCTTTTAAAAAATTGATTATACACTCTCGTTGTTCACCTCACCATTTTTGCTAAATTATTTATCATCATTTAGTAACATTTATTATTCTTAAACATTCTTGTCAAGTAAAACAATACAACATCTTGATTATCTTAGCAAATTACAGTTTATAAATCTATGCCTATAATCTGGATATTACTATGTTTAAAATTAGTTTGTACAATATATAAAAAGAATCTATCCTCTGAATAAAAATTGCATAATAATGCTGAGAACACTAATCCACACATTAAATACTTTATTAATGAAATACTACGAATATAGATTCTAAAAGGAAGTGTGGCCTATGGATTTCTTTCACTCCTACAAAATAATTCAAAATGAAGATTCTGTCGAGCTGATTCTTTATGTAAATCCTCATTCTACTGAGTTCGCTTCGGAATTAGGTGAAATAACGGATCATAAAAAAGAAAGTCTTCAACAACTTGTAAATAAGTATGTAAAGAATAAATTTCCCAATGTTGCTGTAAAGTCGGTAAAAGTAATGGCAGGTTCATTATTGATTGCTACCCTCTTAATCGATACACCCAAGGCAAGCGCTGCAACTGAATTTAATATGGGTTATTTATATTTTGGCTCAACGGACTCATTTATTACTCAGGTTGACCGAACACATGGAGTTATTAACGAAACAGCCCCAAGTTATTTTGATTTAAACAATGACGGTTCTTTAAAAATCACTTCTAAAATGGACAAAGCATTTATAACAGAAATGCATAAGCGAGGTGTAAAAGTAGTTCCATTCGTAAGCAATCACTGGGATCGAAACCAAGGGAGGGCAGCACTGGCGAATCGTGAACAACTTTCTTCTCAAATTGCAAAGGCTGTTAAGGACTATAATCTCGATGGAGTGAATGTCGATATTGAAAATGTATCAGAAATTGACCGCGAGAACTATACGGACTTCGTTCGGCTACTTCGGGAAAAGCTTCCGTCAGATAAATCCGTATCTGTAGCTGTTGCTGCGAATCCAAATGGTTGGACAAAAGGCTGGCACGGTTCCTACGATTATCAGAAACTCGCCCAATATTCCGATTACTTAATGATCATGGCATATGACGAAAGCTGGCAAGGAAGTGAGCCGGGTCCTGTTGCTAGTATCTCTTTTGCAGAACGTTCAATTAAGTATGCTCTTGCACAAGGTGTTCCTTCGAGTAAAATTGTGTTAGGATTACCCCACTACGGGCGATATTGGATTGAAGGACAAGCAGTAGGTGGGTATGGAATCTCAAATAGTCAAGTTGAAGAAATAATAAAGAAATATAATGGCAAAGTTACATTTGATGAGAAAAGTAAATCTCCTAAAGCTACAGTCATAATAAAAAAAGGTGAACCACCAACTATTATCAATGGAAAAGCTTTGGATCCCGGTACTTACACGATTTGGTATGAAAATGCACAATCAATTAAAGCAAAGGTAGACCTTGTCGATCAATATAACATCAAAGGAACCGGTAGCTGGAGTCTCGGACAAGAAAACTCTGCTCTGTGGACAGAATTCAAAGATTGGATTCCGCAAGTAGGAATTCCACAACAAAATCTAGATGAATTTCCATCAAGCACATTGACTACAGTTAATTTGCGGGAATCACCCTCAATTAGCGCGGGCATAGTTAGCACCTTAGAAAAAAGTAAGCCTCTAAAGGTTCTTGAAAAAACTATTACTGGAGAGGGAAATGATTGGTATAAAGTACAGCTTCAAGATGGTACAGAAGGATATGTTGCAGGTGAATACATTAATGTTGTAAACCGTATATCAGGGAAAAATCGTTTTGAGGTAGCCGTCAATATTTCAAACCAAGGTTGGCCCGAAAAGGCTGATACGGTTATCCTTACAAATTATACTGCATATGCCGATGCACTTGCTGCTTCTCCTTTAGCCTATCAAGAAGATGCTCCCATTCTGTTAACACATCAAGATCGACTATCTGTTGAAACAAAAGCAGAGTTAAATCGATTAAAACCGAAAAAGATCATTATTGTAGGTGGGACTGGAAGCGTTGATGAAAGTGTAGCAAAAGAGCTAACGAATGAAGGGTATTCCAACATTGAGAGGATAGGTGGGAAAAACAGATATGAGGTTAGCTATCGTATCGCACAAAGAGTAAGTAACACAGACACAGCCATTGTTGCAGATGGCAGGAACTTTCCTGACGCATTGGCAATTGCACCATACGCAGCAAAAAATGGGTACCCCATTCTATTAGCAAATGGAAATAACTTACCAGACGAAACAATACAAGCTCTCAAAGAAAAACAAATTCAAAATACGATTGTTGTAGGAGGGAATGCAAGTGTTGGAAATGATGTCTATATCCAACTTCCTTCTCCTCAACGTATTTCTGGCAAGGACCGTTATGAAGTTGCCGCAAATGTTATACGGGACCTAAACCTAAACCCATCAAGCGTATATATTGCAACAGGGGCTACATTTGCTGATGCATTAACTGGCTCTGTACTTGCAGCAAAAGAAAATGCATCTCTAGTACTTACTAGACAAGACAGACTGCCTGATAGCTCATTATCGCTTCTCTCTGAAAGAAAAATAACGAAACATAAAATATTAGGTGGTACTGGTTCAGTCGGAAATTCGGTCGTTGGTCAACTCAGAAAATAAGAATTGTTGAGCAAAACAACAGTTTACAACACCACAAATAATACAATATACCTACAATAATTCCATATTATTTCCATTGTTATTATTTCAATTCAAGCTTATAATTCATAGTTGTTGACATTTTTAGACAAAAAGGGAGAAAGAATATGGGGAGACAAAATAAAAAGAAAATGAGTACAGGTAAGAAAGTACTACTCTCAATTCTTAGTATTATTATAATTGTAATTCTAGGTGTTGGAGGATATGGCTTTTACCTATATAATTCAGTAGCAAAAACGGTTGATTCAATGCACACGCCAATTGAGAGAGATAAATCGGATAAACGTACAGAAGAAGTCGTGTTTGAAAAACGCGATCCTATTTCAGTGCTACTAATGGGTGTTGATGCACGTGCAGGTGATAGAGGCCGCTCCGATTCACTCATTGTCCTAACAGTTAACCCAGGAGATAAATCAATGAAAATGGTAAGCATTCCGAGGGATACAAGAACTGAGATTGTTGGAAAAGGATTTCAGGATAAAATCAACCATGCTTATGCATTTGGTGGTCCAGAAATGGCAATTGATACTGTAGAAAACTTTCTTGATATTCCAATTGATTATTATGTTCAAGTGAATATGGAAAGCTTTAAGGAAATTGTAGATGCTGTTGGTGGTGTTACTGTTAATAGCAATTTTGCTTTTAATTACGATGGCCATACGTTTAGCGAGGGACAAATTACTCTAAATGGAGATGAAGCATTAGCCTATACTCGAATGCGCAAAAAAGACCCCCGTGGGGACTTCGGTAGACAAGAAAGACAAAGACAAGTCATCATGGGTGTTATCGATAAGGGTGCAAGCTTTTCGTCTTTAACAAAATTCGGCGGTATTTTAGATGCATTAGGTAAGAACATTCAAACCAACCTAACCTTTGACGAAATGGTTGATATTCAAAAAAATTACAAAGAGGCACGACATAGCCTTGAACAATCGATGGTGAAAGGTAGCGGCACAAAAATAGACGGGATTTATTATTATTCAGTTCCCGAAGAAGAACGTACAGCTCTTTCCACAATGTTAAAAGAACATTTAAAGATAAGTGAAAATGTATCAAAAAAATAAGACGGTTTTAAGTAAGCATGGTGAAAGTAAACACACTAATCACCATGCTTTTTTGCTTACCTTTAATTTTTGAAACGAGAATTATTACATTCTATAAAATCTAGGTATGTAAAAAAGGAGAACACCTACATTCATTTATAGGTGTTCTCTTCTTTTTTCTCATATTCAGTTAATCGAATTTTTATTGCTTGTTTTACTTGTTTCTCTAGTGAAAGAAGCTGTTCATAACTCGCATCCTGGTAAATGTATCGGATAACTTTCTTAACGCTTTTCGGTAAATCTTTAAATTCTTTGTTCATTCAACCACCTAGGTGTACTTATTCTTATTGGAATGGATCTGGCGCTTCATCAGTTCTTCCAAAATGATGGAGGATTGCGTGAACGATTCGATGCGATGCATTTCCATCCCCATATGGGTTTGATGCATGTGCCATCTTTTCATACGCTTCTTTGTCATTTAATAACTCATAAGCCATTTGATAGATGGTTTCCTCGTCAGTACCCGCTAATTTTAGCGTACCTGCCTCAATTCCTTCTGGACGCTCAGTTGTATCTCGCAGAACAAGAACAGGCATACCTAGAGAAGGAGCCTCTTCTTGCACTCCACCAGAGTCTGTTAAAATGATATGCGCTCTAGAAGCGAAGTTATGGAAATCTAAAACACCAAGTGGTTCGATTAAATGAATTCGGTTATCATCACCTAAAATTTCATCTGCCACTTCACGCACCGCTGGGTTCATATGCATAGGGTAAATTACTTGAACGTCCTCATGTTCAGTTACAAGCCGTTTAATCGCACGGAACATATTTCTCATAGGCTCACCTAAATTTTCACGACGGTGAGCTGTTAATAAAATAAGACGGTCATTCCCAAGTTTTTCAAGAATCTCATTTTTATAGCTATCTGTTACTGTTGTTTTTAAAGCATCGATAGCTGTATTACCAGTAATGAAAATAGTGTCCTCTTTCTTATTCTCATTAATAAGATTCTGATAAGACTTTTTTGTAGGCGCAAAATGAAGATCTGCAATAACACCTGTTAACTGACGGTTCATCTCTTCTGGGAATGGAGAGTACTTGTCCCACGTACGAAGTCCTGCTTCAACGTGCCCAACACTTGCTTGGTTATATAAAGCTGCAAGACTCGCAACAAATGTAGTCGACGTATCACCATGAACCAACACAATATCAGGCTTAACATCTTTAATAACCTCATCAAGCCCCTCAAGCGCACGAGTTGTTACCCCAACTAGCGTTTGGCGATCCTTCATAATATTTAAATCATGATCAGGAGTAATTTCAAAAATCTCTAGCACTTGATCCAGCATTTGTCGATGTTGTGCTGTAACAGTTACAATTGAATCAATATGATCAGGATATTTCTCAAGTTCCTTAACTAAAGGAGCCATTTTAATAGCCTCTGGTCTTGTTCCGAATACGGTCATTACTTTAATTTTCTCAGACAAAATTAGACACACCTTTCTCTTGATTAAAACCATTATAAGTATTATGTGATTTCTCTCTATTCTTTTATGTATTAACCTTCTAATCACCTGTATCATTATACGTTATCGACCTAATATTTCAAGATATTTACACCTTTCGTCAATTAAGAAGAAGATTTAATATAGAAAGTATTTCAGCAACCTTAATGAGCAATGCTTAGAATAGTAGCTTAGGGAGAGGGCTTATGTTAATTATTAAAAATAATCATCTTTCTTCCTCTCATCTTTACTATTGCCTTTTTGAGGCAAGCATCAAAAATTAGGTATATTAAATTCAATTTGTGGTATTCTACTATTAAAAACGGAACACCTTTTTATCCACCCCTTACAGTCACTGTAAGGGGCTAATTGTTTTTCATGCGTTGTATCTTGTCGTACGGTCTTTCTTGGCTTTACTAGTTGTTCCCCATTTCTTTATTCCCAAGATAATAAGTCTAATAAATACATAAACAGCGAAAAATAAAAGGAATCCCCATAATCCAACAACAGCATCGATAAAGTCCATCTTTCCTCTTCCCGTAATTTGCTGCTGAATTTCAATTGCAAATACAATAATAACAATCATGGTGAATGTATAGGTAAACGAAATGGCAGTAATGCTGTATCTCGCAAGGAGTCGAAAAGCATCCTGCACAATCGAAAACCCGATGATCCCGATAATACCAATCACCCAAAAATGGAGATCTTTATCCGTAAGAACTAATCCTAGGCTCTTTGTTATATCTAGCAATAGATCATGAAAAATATTTACTATTTCTGCAATAAGTATTATAACTTCTTTCATTCCATCATCTACCCTTACTAAAAATAAGGAACTTCCAAAGTAAATGTTTCCACTTTGGAAGCCCCTTTTTATTTCTATCTATATTTTACGGTTCCGAAGGAGTAATCGGGTCTGGTGTCGGATTCTCTGGGACGACCGGTTCCTCTGGTGGAACAATCGGGTCTGGTGTCGGATTTGCCGGTTGCTCAGGCTCAGGCTCCGTAGGCACTGTAGGCTCCGTAGGTTTAGGAGTCGGTATTGTCGGTTCCTTTGGCTTCTCTGGCTCTTTAGGCTGAGTAGGCCTTGTTGGTGTTGGAGCAGGCGCCTTTGGCTTTTCTTCCCGCGTCGGAGGTATCGGTGTTGTCGATACCTCCTCTGTTTCATTTGTTATATTATTCTCAGTTTGATTGGTTGGCTGTTCCAAAGCACTGTCCTCAAGTAAATCAAGCTCAATTACTGCATCCTTATCTTTCATAATGGGACGGATGACCAGCGTGTCCAATTGATTTGAATTAATTCCCTGGAAAACAAAATCATAATTTTCTCCGTGATAAACAAGATAATTTTGTTCATCATTGACAAGCTGTGGCTCAGCTAAATCTGTGGCTATTTTATTTCTTGTCGTTGTTTGACTCAAGGTATACGTAACCTCAGATAGACGCCCAGCCTGGTCGAATGTATAAGTATTTGAATCTTCCTCTATTAGCGATTCAACATCAGTTGTAAACAACTCATTTAGATTGGATAAATCAAGATTGAAGTGTGTGCCAACTTTTGATAAAAATTCTTCCTCTTCAACTTGTTCATCGAGCTCCGTAACAACCTCATCACTAATCCATACTTCCTGATTGTCTTGTATTTTAAATTTAATCCAATTCATTTCACCATTGGGATCTTCCTTCACTTCACTTACAAGAATCGGTTGGCCAAAATAAACCATGCTCACCGGATTACTTGAAGCGATATCAGGCATATCCCTTACACGAGCTGCAGGTACGTTAACATAGCGAATATCAAGCTGTTCAAGAATTTCAGGTTCTTTTTCCACTGTTTCAGTGTTGATTTTTGCATCCTCATTTTCAACAATAACCTCAGGTTCAATCTTTTCCGGGGATTTGGGTTGGTTGTCTGTAAAGAACTTGTCCCAGCTTAGAACACCCCCCGCAGTTAAAAGTGTTACAAATAAGAGACTAATAAACCAGAATATTTTTTTGTTCTTTTTCTGTTTTTTGAATCGTGTAGAGTTTGGAATTTTTTCATTATAATATTTGTCGTCCTTATCTTCATCTTCACTCGGTTCTTCAACAACTTTATTAATTCGACTTCTTCTTTCATCAAACTCATTTTTAATTTTTTCTTGTTCTTCCTTTGGTAATTTTCTAAAGCGATTCACGAACTTATCATATTTCGGAATTACTCTTTCAACACTACCGAATGATTTGATTTCTCCCGCCTCAAGCCATAAGGCTTTTTGACAAAACTCCTTAACCTGGCTACTAGAATGGCTTATAAAGAAAATGGTTTTTCCCTTTTCCTTGAATTCATTCATTTTTTCCAAACTTTTATTAGCAAAAGTCTTGTCCCCGACAGAGAGTGCTTCATCAATAACTAGAATATCTGGATCTATAGTTACGGATATTGCAAATCCTAAGCGAGACTTCATTCCACTCGAATAACTTTTTACAGGTTGGTCTATAAAATTTCCAAGTTCAGCAAATTCAATAATTTCAGGTGTCATTTTTTTAATTTCCTGTTTAGAAAATCCGAGCATTAGGCACTTTAATTCAATGTTTTCTCTACCTGTTAATTGATTATTAAGACCAGAAGATATTGATATAAGAGCAACCTCACCATTAATTGTAATTTCCCCTGATGTAGGTTGGATTACCCCTGCTATCAGATTGGATAATGTCGATTTACCAGACCCATTAATACCTATAATTCCTATTACATCACCTTTTTTAGCTGTAAAGCTAATATTTTGAAGAGCATAAAAATTTTTTCCATATTCTTTAGGCAGAGCAATATCTAATAGCTTATCAGATGTTTTTCGAAATAATTTATATTTTTTTGTAACCTTATTGAAAATAACCGAACTACTCATGTTAGCTCCTTTAGACGTATCATTATTTAATTCCCTTATATTTTACCATACCAATATTACCATAAAAAATGCGCATAATAATAATTGATATCTACCTTTTTGTTGTTAATTTTTATACATTGGTTTAACTTTGAAAAAAGACAAGTGAGAATATCACTTGTCCTTTTTACTGAAAGTATATTACAGATAGTCTACAAACTTATCCCTGAATTTTAAATGTAGTACAGAACCTCCCCATAAAATGGTAAGGGTAACTAACCAAAAATAAAAAGTATGAAGAGGATGTTCATAAAACCATCCGTATCCTAAAAATGTGTTTCGAAAACCTTCTATTAAATAAAATACTGGATTTAGCTTTAGTATCATAAGGAAACGGTCAGGCAAATAACTCATATCCCAAAGTATAGGTGTTAAGTATAACATCATGCGAACAATAGATTGTAATACCATTTGAAAATCACGAACAATCGTTGAAATAGTTGAACTTAATAAGGAAAATGCAAAAAGAAATGCGAATGTACATAATAAATAATATAATAACTGAATTAAATATACTCCAGCAAATACGTCATAGCAAAAAAGTATAACAAATAAGATAACTAGCATTGCAAAAAAATTAAATGTATTACCTACAATAACAATTGTTGGTAATACACTTACTGGAAACTTCATTTTTGATACTAGGTTTACTTTTGAATAGACACTGTTTGCCCCCTGATTAATAGTTGGAGCAATGAAAAACCATGGAATTAATCCCACTAATAGCCAAGCTATAAATGGAACATCACCCATCGGTCTTCCTTGTCTTAAACCAATTCCAAAAACGAACCAATAAATCATAACTTGAATTGCAGGATTTAGGAATTGCCATAATACGCCTAAGTAATGCGATTGATATTTACTTTTTATATCATATATAGATAATCGAAAAATCAAATGAATATTACTAAATTGTTCCCTAAGTATTAACCCTGTAGATTTCATGTATAGCTTCCTTTTACGATTTCTTTTAGCATTTTAAAAAAAGGAGGAGAGTAACTTATATGAAGAGATTACTCTGCCTCAAAACAACTTTTATACTAAAACTGGCTCACTTTGAATAAATTGGTAAAGATTACCGAAGTTGATATACTTACATTCTTCTGAACGGTTATTCACCACATTTTTCGTGTCGAAAATTTGTTTATTCGCCATACTAGATAGCATATTCCAATTTAATTCACGGAACTCATTGTGGTCAGTAAGGATTAACACTAGATCAGAATCTTTAACAGCAGTTTCCATCTCTTTTATTACAAAATCTGCTTCTACATGTGGATCGAAGGAACGCACTTCAAATTTTCCTTCATTGATTAATAAATCCCTAATTTCCATTGCTGGACTTTCACGGACGTCATCTACATTTCCTTTATATGTTAGACCAAATATAGTAACAACTTTTCCATTTACTTTTTCCATTAATTTATTGACATTTTCAGTAACAAACTCAGGCATAGAAGTATTAATACTTCTTGATAAGTTAATTAGTTTTGCTTGTTCAGGTGCTTTTGCAACAATGAAATATGGATCAACTGCTAAACAGTGCCCACCAACACCAGGTCCAGGTGTGTGTATGTTTACACGTGGGTGTTTATTAGCCATTTGAATCACGTCAAGTGCATTAATTTCTAGTTCAGTACATATTTTTGTAAGTTCATTTGCTAATGCAATATTTACATCACGGAAAGTGTTTTCCATAAGCTTGGACATTTCTGCAGTTTTTGCATTAGTTTTAATTATCTCACCTTTAACAAATGTGCTATATACCATCGCACCAGCTTCAGTACATTCAGGCGTTACACCACCAACAATGCGATTATTATGGATTAACTCATGTAGGATTTGTCCTGGTAATACACGTTCTGGACAATGGACTAAGAAAATATCCTTACCAACAACAAATCCCGTTTCTTCTACAAGAGGTTTTACAAAGTCATCCATACTTCTTGGAGCAATTGTTGATTCTACAATGAGTACATTTCCTTTTTCTACAAAACGAAGTGCTGTTTTAACTGCAGATAAAACATAATTAAGATCACATGACTTATATTTATCATTATTATTTGGTGTTGGTACTGAGATAATAAATGCATCCGCTTTTTCAGCTTCTAATGAAGCTTTAAACTTACCCTTAGCGATAACTTCCTCTAAGGCTTCCTGTAAACCCGGTTCTTCAATATGGATTTTTCCATTATTTAACGATTCAATTACTGCTGGGTTAACATCAACCCCGACAACATCTACATCATGTTTTGCAAACATAATTGATGTTGGAAGTCCTATATATCCTAGTCCTATAGTACAGATTTTCATAATAATCCCCCTAAATTTTCCTTATAATATAAAGCTAAATTCCGACAACACTCGACTAAGAATTATAATGTGTAAGTTAACTGTTGTCAATAAATGTAATGCTAATTGGAACTATTAATAGCATAAACATAATTTATTATTTCATTATTTTTCGAATTATATTTCCTATCACGATTCTGATAATACTTCTCTTTTTAGAATATGCTCCATGAAATTCAATAAATCTTCTTTAAGCTCTTTGTTTTGCAATGCAAATTCAATTGTGGTTTCTATAAACCCTAACTTTTCTCCAACATCAAAACGTTTACCTTCAAATTCATAGGCGAATACTCTTTGAATATTGTTTAATTGTTGAATTGCATCTGTTAATTGAACTTCATTACCAGCGCCTATTTGTTGCTTCTCAAGAAATAAAAATATCTCTGGTGTAAGTATATAACGTCCAATTATGGCTAAATTAGATGGAGCAGTTCCATAAGGTGGTTTCTCAACAAAATGTTGAACTTGATATAAACGTTCTATCTTGGTTAAAGGATCAATTACCCCGTATCGATGCGTTTCATTTTCAGGTACTTGTTGAACTCCAATTACAGAAGACAATGTCTTATCATACATATTTATTAATTGTCGTAAACAAGGAGTAGATGATTGAACAATATCATCCCCTAAAAGAACTGCAAAAGGTTCATCCCCAATAAAATTTCTTGCACACCAAACCGCATGTCCTAGTCCTTTTGGTTCCTTTTGACGAATATAATGAATATCAACTTCTGATGACTGCCTTACTTTCTCTAACAGCTCAAACTTCTCTTTCTCCAACAAATTTTGCTCTAACTCATAGGAATTATCAAAATGGTCCTCAATAGCCCTTTTCCCTTTTCCTGTTACAATAATTATATCTTCAATACCTGATTCAATAGCTTCTTCAACGATATATTGGATTGTAGGCTTGTCTACAATGGGTAGCATTTCCTTAGGCATTGCTTTAGTTGCAGGTAAAAAACGGGTACCTAGTCCTGCGGCCGGAATTATTGCTTTTTTAACTTGTTTCAATTTTTTCATCTCCTTTTTCAAAAAAATAAAATAAACAAATATCATTTATTTTAAAATGTGTTGGAGAAGAAGACTTTCCTGTAGGGCCGTAGCAAAAAACTTTCAATTATTTAGTATTAAAATAATGACTATACTTTACTATATCAGTACTTATTATTTTTGCGGGCACTCCAGCAACAACACAGTTATCAGGTATTTCCTTCGTAACAACTGAATTAGCTCCGATCACTACATTATTACCTATTTTACCCCCTATTAATTTGGCTCCTGGACCTATCCAAACATTGTTACCAATAATCGGAATATCCCCTCTAGATCCAATAGTAACATTTTGTGATATTTTAACGTTATTACCAATTATAGATTTCCCGTTTATTACAGTTCCGATACCGCCATAACCAAAACTAACACCTTGTCCCATTTCAACAGTATAAGGAATATAAGAATTAAATTTATCTTTTATGAAACTCTTTACAAAGTTCGCGCCTTTAATTAATCCATTCAAGTAACATTTCCTTGAAATAAAATATAAATCATAAGCAGATAAATTATACATTGTTTCAAGCACTATGTTATCCGGAAAATAATTCATCCTAAATATCTCAAAATTAATTCCTTTCTGGATAAACAATTCCTTATGTTCTTCCCTAAAGTCTTCAACCACAACAATTTTATAGTCCTCAATATTATCTACGTTTTCCATATAAATTATTTCCGAATCAAAAAACGTTTGACCAACTTGCTTCTCATCATTGCAAATAAAACCATCTATTTTATACTTTTTTTCTAAAATATGCTTTACTGCAGCAGACATTTTAGAGATACCATAAATTAATATAGGTTTTGTGTTTACACTTACACCTTGCTCTCTGAAGCCATCAAAATATATTCGTTGTGTACTTTGAACGTCCCTTGTACCACCTTTACCCTTTACGTATACCCGCACTAAGTACTGACCCGGATCCTCAAGGTTAAAGGTAAAATTGGAACTTCTGCTATAAGGTGTTTTTTCTATTACTTCATTGTATTTAAATAAATAATAAGCAAACAAATAATCATTTTCTTCATGCTCAACCGCAACTCTTAATTGAAAAAAATTCACCAAATTAACACTTAAATTTTTTATCATAATAACCATCCTAATATTTGTTAACTATAAAGTCTACTCCGACTTTATAAAAGTTATTATTGTTGAATATAATCGATTGTTGAATATATTGAATATAGAGAACGAATATGTGCACGATTTTTTAAATCGTTATTTATTAGTCTACTGAATAATTTTCTATTTAATCCTGCAAATATTTTATCAGCATTTTGGCTTTGGAATAATAATTTCAATTCCGATTGAACCTTATCAAGATTAACTATCTGCCATAATGGTGCGCCGACTTCCTTTGCCTTTTTTATGTGGATCTCTTCTGGTTTAACCCCATCAACTGGTTTGGTTTTATGAATTTGATCATTCAAGTAATATTTTGGTTCTCCACTTTTTGTAAAATTAGTATGAACAGGTTCTCCTTTTATTTCAATATATCCCTTAGTATATCTGTTTGAATCGAACGGCAACTGTGCTAAAATTGGAGAAAAATAATTAAGTATATCAAACCCCATAATATTTTCGTGTCTTATACTTGCTGGTAAAGAAAATGCTGATTTAAGAGCATCAAGAGAGTATAATGGATCGAAACGTCCAGTTATTTTTGACCAATTATAAGAAATTGGACCAATATAGTATCTTGTTTTCACCAACAAATATGTGTACTCCCAAAGGTCCACTTCTGCAATACCAAGACTTCTTAAGTAATTAAACTTAGATTCCACTTTACTATATAGATTTGTTTTAAATTGTTCGGACAGTAATGAAGTGTCAGAAATCCCCAATAACAATGCTCCATATCTTTTTTCTAATAGAGAAGGAATATTACTAAAATCTACTCCAGCTAATAACTTCCCATGGGAACCTCTAAAGTATTCTCCAAATCCTCCACTTAGAACTATATTATTATTTGGAATATGATAGTCAGAAGCTGGACTTGCAATAATTCCACCGGTAAAATCCAGAGGTAATCTTAATTGTTCTTTAAAGTTTTTATAATTTTTCTTAAGATTGAATCCTGGAAAATCTGTCATTTTTAAATCGAGCTCAACTGCTAATTTTTCAGCTATCATTTTATCAGGTAATTTGTTACTTCCACTACAATAAAAATAAATGTCATCTTTCAGGTCATTTCCGATTATTCCAGATAACACAATTCTAGAATCAAAACCACCTGTTAAATGTGATATTTTGAATCCATCATTCTTATATCTTCCAACTGAAATAATATTATCTGAAATGTCCTGCACACCTTTCTCAAATAAAACATTATAAGTTTCTTTAATATTAAAAAAATCGCTCTTTATTACATATTCAAGAATGGTCACATTTCCTTCTTGATCTAGAACAATAAACTCAAACGGTTCTAATACTTTGATTTCTTCATATGGCGAAGAAAAGAAACCACCTCTTCCAGTAGCTATCATTTCATAAAAATAGTCAGTGCAAACGTTAAGTTCCTTACCAAATAATCCAAGGAGTTTGACAATATCTCTTAGTTCGTTAGAAATAATTATTAAATCCTCATCTATATAGTAATTCACCATAGCATATCCTAATGGATCTGGAGAAATAGTTACTTTTTTGTAGCTTGAAGAATATTGATAAATACAAACTCCACCTCGAATTAAGGAACCACGTTCGTGAGGTGAGATTTTAAAAATTTGGTTTCCCTTTAAATCTGGCCCTTCCATTACAAATTTATTATTGACTACACCGCAACCGGCAATATCTACGATATCACCATAAATTTCTTCTGATTTATAGGTTAGCATTAAAAGATTCTCAGTTAGCCAATTCTGTTGATCTTGATAAAGTAATTTATCTTTAATATCTTGACTAGTTGTATATAAGACTAATGGTGCAGAATTTTTCATTAATTTTTACTCCTCAACAATATCATCAATATTAGACTATTGTTCTGATATTGGAATATTCTATCGTCTTATTCACCTGTTTTAATTATTAATACTTTGGAATTTCTAGCTGTTTGGTTATTACTCTTATCCCGAACATAGACCCTTACTTTATAATCTCCTGGAGCATCTCCATTAAATATGAGTTTTGAATTAATACTATAAGGAACTTTTTGGATTAAACTATCATTTTTATATATATAAAAAGCGTACTTTATCCCTTCTCCAATTGCATCACAACTAACTTCTATACTTTTGTTATCAATTTTCTTTATTAAAACTCTTTTTATTTCTAAGCTATCTACAATTGGATTATTTTCACAATTTAACTTATCAACAGTTTCAATTTGTTTTAGTGACTGATACTTAAAGTTTTCCAATCGAAATTCCGTGTTACAAGTTTCAGTAATTCCTGTAAACTCTAGTTCAACAGTAGTAAAAGGCTTTTTCTCTTCCATCTTTGGAAACATCCATCCCCTTGGTCTTGGACGGACTTGAGCTGATATCGTTTTAAGATTCAATTGTACGGAAGAGGTAAACTCTATCTCCATCACCTTTTCATTACCCTTATATAGCTCAATTAACTCGTCACGCTTTTGAACTTTTAATTCAGGAGATATATGCCAAAGTAAATTATATTTATGCGTGTCATTGGAAGTAATGGTGTCCTCAACCAGAACGACTTTTTCTAATTTTTTAGGCTGTGTTAAATTTTAATGTTGATATTCATTATAAAATTAGGGATACCTAAATGGTTCCCTAACTTTTGTAATTTG